>JBGPHB010000018.1:0-14058 GCA_041484155.1 Bryobacteraceae bacterium | reverse complement strand
CTGCCCGTTAGGGCGGGGTTCTGTTTCACAAATGTAGAAACTCCAGACCCCGCCCTAACGGGCGGGGCTTGTCACGTGTTTGAATCAGCACCGGAAAGCCCCGCCCGTCAGGGCGGGGTTCTGCTTCTACGCTATCGCGTCGAGCAGACGTTCCGAGCGGACTGGCTTTCCCAAAACTTGGTCCACCATGGCCGTCTCCGGACGTCCGTCAAGATCGGTGTTGGCGCCGGAAAGGACCACGATGCGCACGTTGGGCGCGGTCGCGCGAAACTCGCGGATCAGCGCCAGTCCGTCTTCGAGCTGAGGCAGGCGCAGATCCAGAATCACGGTTTCGGGAGGAGCCGACAGAAACGCGGATCGAGCTTCAGAGGCGTCGCTGGCAGTCGTCACCTGGTGGCCGCGACGCTCCAACGTCAGTTTTCGCAACTCGAGGCCGGCTCGATCGTCGTCCACCACCAGGACCCGCGCCATCAGAGGAATTTCACGCCGGCGATCACCAGTTGCGGCATCGCCTGGTTCCAACTGTCCGGGATTTCATCGAAGGGCAAGCGGAACGTCTTGGTTTCGCCCGGCTTCAAGCCGCCCATGCGCGGATTGACGATCGCAACCCGCTTGCGCAAAACCATCTGCCCGTAACGGTCGTAGAAAACGCAGTACAGCTCGATCAAGTCCAGGCTGCGCCCACCCGTATTGGCGATCTTTCCATCGATCTCGACCACCCTCTGCTTGAGGTAGCTCTCGGTGGCTTTGATCTCGACGTCGCTGAGGTTCAGATTGCGCACGTACGCTTTGCCCTCGGGTGTCAACGGAAGATCTGGTGTTGGAAGCTTGGAGAAATACTGGAGGTAGACCAAGAACGCGATGCCGAGCAGGATCAACGCGCCAACGATGTACATCGGCAACGGAACGGCACTCTTCTTGGAGGAAGAAAGCTCAATGGCCACTGATGGTCATCTCCCGGATTAGGATGGTCGGCGCGGCGATCGAGCCTCGAAACTCAAGATCCGAGCCCACCTGCTCAATATCCATCAGCATCTGCTTAAGGTTTCCGGCGATGGTAATCCCCGACACCGGATATGCCAGCTCGCCGTTTTCAATCCATAGTCCGGCTGCGCCGGATGAGTAGTCGCCGGTTACGGTGTTGGCGCTGGTGCCGATCAGCTCGGTAACGTACAATCCGCTGCGAATTCCGGCGATGATCTTTTCCGGGGTGTTGCCTCCCGCTTCGATAAAGAAATTGCCTGGGCCGACGCCGGCATTGCCGGTAATGCCGCGCGAAGCGTTGCCGGTGGTCTTCAACCCCAGCTTCCGCGCCGAATACGTATTCAGCAAATAGCTGCTCAGCACGCCGCGATCGAGGACCACCGTGCGCCGCGTCGCCACGCCTTCATCGTCAAAGGGACTGCTGCCGAACAGGCCGGGCATAGTCGCGTCATCGACTACCGTCAGCGTTTCCGCAGCGACCTTTTCGCCAAGTTTGCCCGCGAGAAATGACGCTTGCCGGTAGATCGCCGAGCCGTTCACCGCGCTGAACACGTCCCCCAGGAATGCGCGCGCTGTGCGTGGCTCGAATACGATCGGCGCCTTTTGAGTCGCCATCTTTCGCGGATTCAGCCGTCGCAAAGCCCGTTCCGCGGCGCGCCGGCCGACCTCGTCCGCGCTCTCCAATCCGGCGGCCGCGCGCGATACCGTATGCCAGTAGTCGCGCTCCATGGAGCCGTTGTCTTTGGCGACGGGCGATACACTCAGACCGCAGCTTGAGGTGCGGTAGCTGCCGGCGAATCCCCGCGAGTTGGCGAACACGCGGTTCCCCAGGTAGGAGTCGAACGACGCGCCCTCGGAATTCTGGATGCGCGGATCTGAGCCGAGCGCGACTTCTTCGGCACGCATCGCCTGCGCAATCTTCCACTCCGTCTCCATGCGCCCGATGGCCTCGTCGTAAAGCCGCAGATCGCCGGTGAGCTTGCCGAGATCCTCGGACTCCGGCAGGCCCGCGTGCGGATCCTCACCGGTGATCCCGGCCAGGTCGAGTGCGGCGCGCACCATCTGCCCGATGCCCTCGGGCGAGAGGTCCGACGTGTGGGAAGAGCCCATGCGCCGCCCCACCAGAACTCGAATACCGGCCCCGCGCGAGCCGGCTTCTTTCAGGCTTTCCACCTGGCGCATGCGGACGCTGGCGGAGAATTCGTCTCCTTCCGCGATGGTGCACTCCACGTCGGTCGCGCCGTCTTCCAGGGCCAGCCGGACCGAATCAGCGGCCAACTGTTCCAGCTCGCTCATGCAGCGGTTCCGCCCACTGTCATGCGATCGAGCTTCACGGTCGGAATGCCTACGCCCACCGGGACGCTCTGCCCTTCCTTCCCGCAGATGCCCACGCCTTCATCGAGCTGGAGATCGCGTCCCACCATGCTCACGTATTTGAGCGCCTCCGGGCCGTTGCCGATGAGCGATGCGCCGCGCACCGGGCGCGTCAGCTTTCCGTTCTCGATGAGATAACTTTCCGTGGCCGAGAATACGAAGTTGCCGCTGGTGATATCCACCTGTCCTCCGCCAAACGTAGTGCAGTACAGCCCCTTCGGGACGGAGCGAATGATTTCCTCGGGATCGCTCTCGCCCGCCAGCATATACGTGTTCGTCATCCGGGGCATCGGAATGTGTTGATAGCTTTCGCGGCGGCCGCTGCCAGTGGAAGCAGCCTTGGTCAGCCGGCTGGAGAGCTTGTCCTGCAGGTACCCGCGCAGAATTCCATTCTCGATCAACACGTTTTGCTGCGTGGGTACGCCTTCATCGTCGACGTTGAGCGAGCCGCGGCGGCTGCCGATCGTTCCGTCGTCGATCACCGTACACAGCGGGCTCGCCACCTGCTGCCCGATGCGCCCGCTGAAGGCTGAGACGCCCTTGCGATTGAAGTCCGCCTCCAGGCCATGACCCACGGCCTCGTGCAGCAGAATACCCGGCCATCCCGGCCCGAGCACGACCGTCATTTCGCCCGCGGGCGCCTCGACCGCGCCAAGTTGGACAATGGCCTGCCGCGCGGCTTCCTTGGCGAAGTGCTCCGGTGTTTTCTCGTTCAGGAAAAAGTCCAGCGTGACGCGTCCGCCTCCTCCTGAGTAGCCGTGCTGCGGAGCGCCGTCGCCGTCGCGCGCCAGGACCATGACGCCCATGCGCGCCATGGGCTGGCGATCGAAGCTGAGACGCCCTTCGCTGGTGGCAACCAGAACCTGGCGCAGGCTATCGGCATAGGTCGCCTGCACCTGGAAGACCCGCGCATCGTAGGCCCGTGCGGCCGCGTCGGCGCGCTTCACCAGGTCGACGCGTTCCAGCAGTCCCATCTCGTGCGGCGCCCTGAGCATGGGATACAGATTGTGCGTCTGTGCTTCCTCAAAACCGGACTTCACGACGCTGGCCGGCCCTCGGGCGATGCACGCGGCCACGCGCGCCGCCTTGCGTATTTTTTCCGGGCTCAGGTCGTCGCTATAGGCGTAGCCCGTGCGCTCGGCCACAATCACCCGTACGCCGACGCCCAGTGTGACCCCTTCGGTCGCGCTCTTCACGATCCCTTCGTCGATTCCGATGGAACTGGTAGCCAGATATTCGAAATACAGATCGGCGTACTCCCCGCCGGCGGATAGCGCCTCACTCAAGTACGACTCGAGATCGCGCTCAGTAATGCCGAAGCGCTCGGCGAAAAACGATTGGGAAAGCCCCATGCTTCAAGTTTAGCGGGAAGCGGGACCGCGCGCCCGTTTTTGGCGGGCCGGCGCCATCTGCTTGCTCTTATGAGACACCAGCCATTTCTGCAGGGATTGAGAACTCTCGCCGGATCGGTGTCCGGTCAACAAACCGGCCACGGTCAGATCTTCGTCGAGCTCGGGCCAATGGATGTAAGCGCCGTCCCCAAAAATCTCAAAATGGTTGCGCTCCCGCGGCGTGCCGTGCCAAAGGCGAGGGAACCACACGAGCGGCACGATGATCGTGCGCCCGTCGACCAGATCGACGGTTAACGCTTCTTCCGTCACCTTCGCCGATTGGGCGCGGGCTTCCTGTATCTCAACGACCGAAGAACTCATACCAACTCTCGAGTAATCGCTCTCGATGCTCCTGAACGAGCCTTGCAATGGCATTTAGCTCAACCCGGCTGAAGCCACCAGCACGCTCCAATGCGACGGGTTCCAACCAGAATTTTGCTACCATCTCCTCGCGCCGGACGTGGATGTGGGGAGGCTCTCCCCGATCCAGGGACACAAAGAATAAGCGATAAGAACTGATTCTAAGGACCGTCGGCACTTCATCGCAATTCTATCTCGCCAAGCCGAGATTAGCACGATCTGCCAGTCAGTGCTGTCCTAGACGCGGGCTCGGTCGAATCCTGGGCACAAACCGCCCGGTCCGTTCCATGTACGCCCGGTACGAGTCGCCAAATCGGGCGAGCAACTTGTCTTCTTCGGTCCGCGTTCGGATGACGAAGAGCCCGATGAGCAAGCCGCCGGCTACAAACAAAAACCAGTTCGCGGCGATCAACGACGTCCCCAGCACGAACAACGCGACGGAGTCGTAGAACGGATGACGGACCCAGCGATACGGACCATGTGTGACCAGTGTGTGCACTCGCCGCGTGACCACCGTATCCGTCAGGTTCTTCCCGAGGCGTCGGAACGTCCAGAGCAGCAGCGCCCCGGAAGTCGCGCAGATGCCGGCTCCAATCCATCGCAGCCATGCCGGCAACGGCGTGGACGACCATACCATTGAGGCTGGATTGACCAGATAGGCGACGACTCCCAAGAAGAGAAGAAGGCCCACAGGCCGCAATGTCGCCAGGATGAAGATACCCTCCTGCCGTCGATCGAGTTTCTCGCGCGTCGCCTGTGACTGGAGCCTGTGGTAGGCGGCGACTGGAAACACAGCCAGCGCGATCACCGTCAACACAATCCGGAATGGTTGATCGTGGTTCATTGTGGCGTCGCTCCCAGGCGCCTGCGGATGTCGTCCACCGATATGGGCGCGCTGGTGCGTCGCGTCTCTGTCATCGAGAGGTAAAGACATGCAGGCATCGGGTCGCGGGGCTCGACACCGCCTACCATCACGATCGAGTCGCCGATTCTGATCTCGGACGGAATGTCCGCGCGACCGCGAGCCGTGGGGTCGCGCTATGCCAGCCTTCGGGGATCGGTTTGGTCATCGGTCCAGGGTGCTCTGCATCTCAGCCGCTCAACTCCCTCCCCCGCACCCACTCCTCAACCTTTCCCACCGCATACTGATACCCCGCCTCCGCCACTTCCCGCGCGCGCTTGAAGTCGCTAATCTTGAATTGCGCCACCGGTGGCGCCAGGTAAAGATCGGCCGCGCCGATGATCTGGCTCTTGTACGCGGCGCCGCCGAATTCCATCATCCGAAGCACCACGCTCAACATCCCCGGGAATTTTTGCCTTTTCGACTTTGGTTTCGCCAGTTGCCGCAGTACGGTCCAACCCGAAATCGAATCGCCGAACGGGGTGATTTCCGGCGGGTCATACGCCGGCGAAACGTCGCTGGCGATCACCACGCCGCAATCGGGATAGCCCCGCATCACGTCCACCGGAACGTTGTCGATAATGCCGCCATCCACCAGCAGATCCCCATCCCACAACAAGGGCGGCAGGATCGCCGGTAACCGGCCGGTCGCCAGCAGGCTGCGGGCCACGCTGCCGCGCTTGTGCACCTGGACACTGGCGCGCGTCAGGTTCGCCGAGACGACGAAGCACGTCAACCACAGGTCTTCCATCTGCATATCCCCGAGCGCGTCGCGCAGGAACTGGATGGCGTCATGGCCGGAGATTAACGAGACCACCGGGATGGTCTTGTTCGCCAGCATCGCGTTAATCCCGCCGGCCACGGTATCGATGCTGCGGTCGTAGTCGTATTCCAGGGCGCAAGTCGCGGCGAAAGAGCCACCCGCGCTGGTGCCTCCGACGATATCTATGGGAACACCCGCTTCCCGCAACGCGCGAATCACGCCCGCATGGGCGAAAGCCCGCGCCGCGCCGCCGCCCAGCACCAGCCCCACCGCCCGTCCAGCCAGGGACCGCGCCAGCCGGTCGAAATCGCGCTGCGAATCCATCCGGATATGGTAGTGCTGGTCCACCTTTCTCGCCGCAAGCCAGTGGCTGGTGCCGGAAGGCGCCTTGCTGCCGTCGCGATGCACCAGGGCCAGGCTGGCGCTGCGCGCCGTACGCTGGCTCGGCGAGCGTCCGGCCGCCAGCTCGGCCGCGCCGGGCTGCGGATCGGCGCCCGCCACACCGGCGATGAGCACCCGATCGCATTGTCGCAGGCAGCGGGCCGTCCAGGCGCTATCGGACGCATCCGCCTGGTAAATCACGTATCGGTGGTCGGCTTCGAGTTTCCCCAGCAATTCGATGAGCCGGCCGTGGCCTGCCTGCGTCTCGGTGATCTGGGCTCCTCCCGGATGTCCCAGGTAAGCATCCAGCCGCGCCGCGCTGAGCACCAGCGTGCGGCCGTACGCCTGCAGCGATTCCGCCAGCCGCGCGCAGAATTCATCCGCGGGAACATCGGCTCCCGCCGGCGTCACCGCGATCGTCGACAGCGCGCGCCTGGACCGCTGCGGCCCCGCGGTCTGCTCGCGCAGCCGCGTCGCCAGCTTCCGCGCCACCGGCAGCATGGCCTGCGGATACCGCACCAGCAGCCGCTCGAAATCCGCGCGCGCCAGCCGGGCCACCTCCGAGTCGCGAATCGCCTGCACCGTGGCGCTGCGCGGCTCGTTCTCCAGCAACGCCATCTCCCCAAACATCTCGCCCCGGCCGAGCTCCGCCACCACCCTCGGCCCTTCCCCGAGTCGCTCCACCACCACCTGCATCAGGCCGCTGACGACGATGTACACAGCATCGCCCTCCTCGCCCTGCTGGAACACTTTGGCGCCACCTTCGATCCAGGTCGTCTCCAGCACCTGTTCCAGCTCACGCAGCACGCTCTCTTCGAGTCCGCTGAAAAGCCCGGAAAGATACAGCGCGGAGCCCAGCTGCGCCTGCCGTAGTCGCCGCCCCACATGCCGATCGATCGCCGTCACCGCCTCCGGATGCCGTTCCTTGAAGCGTTCGAACGCCTCCCGTGTCAGCCGGGCGGTACGGCTAGGCGCCACTGTCCGCACCGTGGCCGAACGCCGGTCCTCGGTCCACAGCGCCAGTTCGCCCACTTCCCGCCCCGGCCCCAGCACAGCCAGCAGCCGCTCTTCCTGCTCCGGACCCGCGCCCAGGACGGACACTTGCCCGGAGACGATAAGATACATCGAGTCTCCCGAGTCCCCTTGCTGGAACAGCTCTTCACCGGCGTCGAAATCGACGATCTCCAGTTCGCCGGCAAGGTCCCGCAAAACCTCCGGGGCGATATCGTGGAAGATTTCGGTTGAGGCAAGAAAGGAGATCCAGTCCAGTTGGTCGGAATCGGTCATGAGCAGACCATAAACTTACCACAGCCTTCGCTGCCCCCCCACGCGAAGTCGTATACTGACCCCTGTCGGAAACTGAAACCCCGGGCTCGGAAGGGATTTTGAAATTGCACCAGAGAAAATATCGGATCGGGATCATAGATGTAGTGTCCCCGGCGCCTTCGCGAGGTTTGTACGCTCGCTTCATAAATGCCAATCTTGCCAGCATCATGCCGCAGGCGATCGGCGTCTGGTGCAGACAGGAGGGGCATGATGTCGCCTTCGCTTGCTTCACCGGTCCTGAAAATCTGCCGGAGGAGTTGCCGGACAACCTCGACCTGGTTTTCATCAGCGCGTTTACCGAGGCTGCTTATGCCGCATACGCCTTCAGCAATTTCTTCCGCGCGAAGGGGATCGTCACGGTCCTCGGGGGGCCTCACGCCCGGTGCTTCCCCGAAGACGCCCAGCGGCACTTCGACTACGTCCTGGGCTTCACGGACAAGGAGACGCTCCGGGACGTTCTCCAAGACTGCTCGCAGCATCGGCCCATCGGAGTGCATTTGGAAGCCAGCCAGCAGCCGAAAACCATTCCAGGAGCGCGCGAGCGCTGGCACTTCATCGACGAGACCCTGCGGAAAACGCCCGCTTTCAAGGCCGTTCCCA
The DNA here is from genome assembly GCA_041484155.1 of Bryobacteraceae bacterium. Lineage (GTDB taxonomy): Bacteria > Acidobacteriota > Terriglobia > Bryobacterales > Bryobacteraceae > Palsa-187. The sequence continues at coordinate 5,978 of JBGPHB010000018.1, read as the reverse complement.
TGCTCGGCAGCCTGGGGTGCCCGTATACTTGCAGTTTTTGCATCGACGCGACGACGCCCTATCAGCCTTTGGATTTCGGCGAGATCAAGGAGGATCTCAGGTTCCTGCTGACGAAATTCAAACGGCCGTTTGTATGCTGGCACGATCCGAATTTCGGTGTCCGATTCAACGACTACATGGGCTTGATAGAGGAATCCGTGCCTCCCGGCAGTATCCAGTTCCTGGCGGAAAGCAGCTTGTCGCTGCTTTCCGAACCGCACTTGAAGCGGCTCCGCCATAACGGATTCAACGCACTGCTGCCGGGCATCGAGTCGTGGTTTGACCTGGGTGACAAGTCCAAGACCGGCGCCCTCAAGGGGATGGACAAAGTTCGCCAGGTGTCCGAACACGTCAACATGGTTTTGAGATACGTGTCGTACGTGCAAACCAACTTCGTTCTGGGACTCGATTCCGACCAAGGGCCCGAACCTTTCGAACTCACGAAACGATTCCTGGACATGACGCCGGGGGCGTATCCCACCTGTCTGGTGTTGACGGCGTACGGGCGGGCCGCGGCGCAAAATCTGGATTACCAGCGCGCCGGCCGCGTGCTGCCGGTCCCCTTCTCCGTGTTGAACAACCAGCACACCAACGTCCGCCCCAGGAACTATTCCTGGCATGAGATGTACGACAACATCATCGGCCTGACCCGGTATGCGTATTCGGCGCGCGCGTCTTTCCGCCGGATTGGGGCGACAATGGGAGTCCCCTCGCGGCTCATGAACATGTTGCGGTCGCACGAAGGATTTGAAATATATCGGCGCCACGAGGAGATTCGCGATAAGCTGAACACCGACCGGCAATTCCAACGCTTTTTCGAACAAGAGACCACGGAACTTCCCCAGTTCTACGTGGACAAGGTGCGAAGAGGTTTGGGGCGGCTGTGGAAGTGGCTTCCGGAAGGCGCCCTCCGTCACGATCCCAACGCGTATTTGAAGTCCGAGCGGAGCAGGGTCACGCTAACGAGCGTTTCAGTGAAATGAGAGCGGAGCTGGCGACGCGTCTTCACTCTCCGCGATCGGGTCACGGCGGGGTACGGGGACTCTATGTTCACGGTCGTCTTGGAGTTAGATCGGCCCGTGCACGGAGACACTTGCAGGTAGGGCATACAATCGGGGCACAGTATGATTTGGGTAAACGCCCCCGAGGAAACCGATCCGCGCTATTTCCAGACCTGGCAGCGGGTGTCTCTGGCGTTGCAGAAAGGGCTCAGAACCTGGATTCCCGCGGCGTATTTTCGGGAGGACGTGGCTCGCTATGAGGATCGCGACACGTCTTATCAGTTGGTGGTGTACGAAGCGTGCCGGACTTTTCACGGGCGTCCGCGCACCGAGTTCACCTACGATGTCGCCGATCCGGGTACGTTGCCGGCGGCATTGCGGACGATCGGCCAGGCCATGCGGACGGTGCTGGATCCAATCGGGCCGCGTTTGTACGAAGCCGGGCGGCCGGAGCTCGCTCGACGCTATGCGCCGGTGTGGCATCAGGACATTCTCCGTGCAGTCCGGAAAAAGCCAAAGCGGCTGATCCGGTTGCTGGCTTCTGAATCGGCGTTGATCGACGCGGCGATCGACTGGGGAACCATGCGGAACGCGGCCGCGGAGAAGCGGTTCCTGAAAGTGCTGACCTCACTGGCAAGAGTCCAGGGTACGGACGTGCAAGAACTACGCGAACATGTTCTGAACTGCGTCGAGAACGTCCTCAACGCCCGGGTTCTGGAGCACGGCAACGCGGTCGCCGCGCGGAGCCCAAATGCGCGGATCGGTTGAAACAAAGATCGCGACCACCGGGGTTCCCACGGCGGCGGCAAGGTGCGTGATGCCGGAGTCGTTGCCGATGTACACTCGGGCGGTGGAAAGCCAACACCCCAGCTCGTAGAGATTCGCGATGCGGACCGCGTTTTCGAGATTTTCCTCGGGGCCGGCGCACCAATTCACGGGCATCGTCAAGGAGGAAGCCAACGTGCGGTAGCGTTCCAGAGGCCAGTTTTTTCGGGTGCCGCCGGAAAAGGGATGGATCACCGCGAAGGGTTCGCGCGCCGCCTTCGGAACGGCGATGCGGGGCACGCCTTCGGCTGCAACCGGCAGCGCGGGAAAGAACGTGAAAGGCAAATGCCGTACAGCTTCGCGGAATTCAGGGTTTCTCGTGCCGTACCAGGAGTAAATGGAGTCGAATGTTTCGAGCATGGGAACGCGGGCGTCCTCGAGAACACCGACCAGGTCAAGGCCTGTGTCGGCGATGGCGCGAGTAAGGTCGGCGAAGCGAATCAAGGGCAGGACCGGACGCGGCGCCCAGACTTCGGTGTAATCGGCGCGGGCGGCTTCCAGCGTGGGCAGCGAGAGGATGCAGTCGCCGATTGCTCCCGGACGGATCAGCAACCGCCGCACTACTTTAGCCCGTAGAGTTTGCGTGCGTTATCGCGAAGGACCATGCGCGCCAGCTCGACGGCGCGCGGGCGGGGAATCTCGTTGTCGCGCAGCATGCCGGTGAGGGCGATGCCCAGCGCCTGACGTCCCGCGGACGCGGCAACGTATCCAGCTTCCTCCCAGCCGAGCTCCGGCGAAAACGGATAGGCGTCGGTCGCGAACAGAACTTTTTCGGGAACGTACTCCAGCCAGCGCCGGATGACGCTCGCGACATCGTGCGGGTAGTTGACCAAGGTCTGCTCGGAGAAATCGGCGTAGGCGTTGGGCTTGGTGAGCAGCGCGGTGATGCCCTCCGTGAAAGGCCACCCGCCATGCACCATCACAAAGTTGGTCTTGCGAAGGGACGGATCGTTCAACAGAGGCTCGAGCAGCATCGGGTTGGCGCCGGCAATGTTGAAGTATCCTCCGGCGCCGGCGGCGGCATGGAAATGCACGGCCAGACCGAGCCTTCCGCACTCGACGGCGATGAAGCGGAAGATGTAGTCTTGCAGAGCCTTGTAGTCGCCGCCTCCCGTCCAGGCTCTCTCCGCGTCGGCGCGAGGCGGGTTGCCGATGTCCAGAGTGCGGAGGTAGGCCATCTCGAACTTTTCGGCAACGGCGCCGCCCTGTTTGTGGCGCTCGAGCGTCGCGCGCACGACCTTGGTCAGGTAATCGTCCAACCTGGCGGGACGGGAAGCGACACCCGACTCGGAGTAGTACCGCTGGAGCAGGCGCTCTTCGTCGGCGAAGAACGCCTTGTGATCCGAGTCGTGGATCAGGACCTCGTTCGGGAGCGGGTACATGAGCGCGTCGGCAAACGGGACCCAGAGAAAGCGCGGCGAGGGAAGGCCGGGCCCAAGGGAGACCCGATTGGCCAGCATCACTTCAATCCCAAGCTGGTCGAGGACTTGGACAGGATCGCCATGGGCCATCGTGCGATGGGCTTCGGCCGACTCCGGCGAGCGGAGGCGGATCGGGTCGGAAGATGGCTCGAGCCTTTCGACCGGGAGAGCATCGTATTCATCGTCCGGCTTTTCGCCAGGCATGACGGGACGAACCGGATGGGCGTGGTTATCGATCGCTTTGATCTTGGCGATTTCGGCGGAGAGTTGCGGGTCGACGCGGGGTGGGGTGGTGCAGGCGCCCGCCAAAAGGCATAGGGCCACCAATGAACACGAATGAACGCCGGTCATTGGATCATTTGATGATCTCAACAGGAAGGGAGACGTACACAGTCTTTGGGGCCAGGCACATGCGATCGGTGCAGGCTTGATACCTGAGCTTGGCCGGCAGAATCATCAGGCCAGGAGTGGCGTTCGCCGAAACCTTGAAGCGCGTGAGGATCTCAAAATCGCCAGTGAAGACAGAAAGCGGCGTTGGGGAGAAGCTGTATTTCTCCATTTGCGGCTTGGGATAAACTACCTCGGCCGCTTCCAGCGGGCCGGGATTCCAGGTGAGCCGCAGAGGGATGAGGTACTCGTCCGACGGCGTATTGCTGTTGCAGTGGTAGCCGGTACGAAGCTGGGCGGACAGTTTGACCTGAGCGGTGGAGCCGGCTTTGGCCACGATCTTGTCGGGCGGAGCGACGGTCAGTACGTTCCCTTGTCCGAAGCAGAGCGCGGAAACCGCGACGAAGCTAGCGAATCGGCTCAAGGCGAGAGACGCTCGTGGAACTGTCTTTGGAATCGAGAAGGTTGAGGATTTCATCTTGATACTCACTCTTGCTGATCAGGCCCTCGTGGTAGGAGGCGATGCGGCCCTCGCGGTCGATAACGAATGTGGTGGGAAGGGATTCAACCCCGCCGTACTGCTGGGAGGTTTCCTCGGTGGCGATGGCCACGCGGTAGTTGATCTTGTGCTTATCGAGATACGGCTTGACCGATTCCCAGCCGTCATCGTCCATGGAGAGGCCCAGAACCGCGAAGTTGCGATCCTTGTAGGTTTTCTCGAAATCCATGAACCACGGGATCTCAACTTTGCAAGGGCCGCACCAGGTAGCCCAGAAATTCAGCAAAACCACTTTGCCGCGGTAGTCGGAAAGCTTGACGGTTTGGCCGGTATTGTCTTTGAGGGCGAAGTTAGGGGCCAGCTTACGATCCTTTTCAACTTTGAGCGCCGGCCGTGCGGTTCTCGAGCAACCGGTGAACAGCACCGCCGCAAGTACCATAACCATCGCAGATCGGAGGAACATGAAGACCCCCACACTCTGATTATATCGGGATCGCGCCGGTTGCAGGGAAATTGCGGGCGAACCAGGCGCGCCGGTGGCGGCGGAAGCGGCCGGGCAGCGTGAATTCTTCATGGTTGCGGAGCTCGGCGAAGAGCCAGGCGGCAGAGTCGCAGAAGCTTTCGCAGGCGTAGCGGCGCCAAGCCGGCGTACGGAGCAAAAGATCGGCGGATTTAAGTTTGCGCTTCCGCCATTCCGAGCTCCAGCCTAGCTCGCCCGAGGCGCTCCCATCGAGTTCGGAGGCGAGCAGGCCTTCCCAGCTTCGCCGCACGGTATTGGGCAGGCGAACCCAAGCGAAATGGAAGAGCTCGTGGACCAGGATGCGCTCGAAGTCTCCGCGGCACAACAGGACGTCCGCGTCCAGCAGGATCAGGCGGCGCGGGATGGAGGTCGCGGCCAAGTGAGGGCCGAGCGAGCGGCGAAGCTTCACACGAATGGGGCGGCCCGCGAGTGGCGGCAGCACCTACGGTTTTCCGGCCGCCTGCTGAAAGAATTCGGGTTTCTCGATTTTGGGAGTAAAGCGCTGGCGCAGGCCCTCGATAAATTCGCCGAGATGAGCCTGCCGGATGTCCTGGACGATGGGTTCGCGGACCTCATCAATCGCCTGAGCTGTCTTTTCCTCACACCGGATGATGTAGTACCCGCTGGGTTGACGGACAGGATCGCTAACGTCGCCTGGCTTCAGGGCGAAAACCGCCTTCTTGATTTCCTCGGGATAAGAACTAGCCGCTTTGATCACACCGAAATCGCCGCCAGCGGCCTTGGAGGTTTCGTCGTCGGAGTTTTCGGCGACAAGTTTGGAAAAATCGGCGCCGTTGCGAATCTTTTTGACGAGATCGGCGGCCAGCGTTTTTGCGTTGTCCTCGGTGCGCTGGTTGGGATTGCGGTTGGCTTCGAGCAAGGCCTGCGCTGCCGCCTTTACCGCCTCCGGGGAGGTCCCGGTAGGCGCGCCCGGCTTGAAAGCGATCAGGATGACCTTGATCTTGACCTGCTGGTAGCGGGACTGGTTGGCTTTGTAATAGACGTCCATCATCTCAGCCGAAACCGGGTAGCCGTCTCGCTCTTTGTTGACCATCGCGCCCGCCAGAACTTGCGCCTGGACCGCTTCCAGTTGTTCTTTCCAGGGACTCTCTTGATCCAGCTTCTTCTTCGTGCCCTCAGCCGCAAGATGCCGCACCAGGAAAAGTTCCTCGAGGGCCACGGTAGGGTTCTGCTTAAAGGGGCCCATGAGACTGGGGGTGTTCTCCAGTATTCTTCGGATTTCGCCGGCCGTGATGTCCTTGCCGTCGATCTTGGCGACAACGGTT
>JBGPHB010000017.1:0-14158 GCA_041484155.1 Bryobacteraceae bacterium | reverse complement strand
TCCCTCACGGTCGCGGTTCGGTAAGTGGCTGACTGCGCAGAGTGCCGATACCGAACCGCGACCGTAAGGGAGCGGGCTAACGCGGATTCACGATGAGCACTTGCTTCGCGTCTACCTTGTGATACTGCATCGGGAAACTCGTGGCTCCATAATAGGCGCTCCATTGGTCTCTGTAGTGCAAAGACAAACGGTGCCCGGATTCGCCGATGGTGAGGTTCTCGAGTGAATGGTCCAGGCCGGCGAGATCGACGATCATTCGCATGGACGGACCCAGGCGGCGCGTGGTCTGCTTCACCGTGGTCGACGAGCCGCTCATCGGGACCGGACCGATGTTGAAGTATTTCCCGATGAGCGGCAATTGACCGCCGACCGGGTGCGGGATCGCCAGCTCATTGTACTGGCCGTAGTCCCAGCGCGAGACTTTCGAGCCTTGGATCTTCGCGCCCTCATCGATGGCCTGGGTCAGGCACTTCATCAAGAGCTGGTCATAGTCTGGGAACCAATCGCGGGGCCGCTCGCGCAGGAGCCGCTCGATGACCGCCGGAGCCATCAGGGAATCGTACGGCTGCCCGCCAAGCCCCGGCGCGGCACGATCGCCGGCGGCCTTGCGGAGTTGCTGGTACACCAGCTCGGCGACCATCGGCCCGGCGGTCCCTTTCTCCATTTGGCCATTCCAGTGGCGAAGAAGGTCCACGACTTCACGCAGCGCCGGCTCTTTCGCCTGCCTCGTGTCCCAAGCCGCCACCACCTGTTTCACAAGGAAATCTGAAAACGCCGAGTACACGTCCTTTTGTACCGCCAGCATCTGCTCCGGTTGCCACTTGGCACGCGTCTCGAGCAGCGTGCGAATTTCTCGCGAGCGATAGTGCGTGGCAAAATTGCCGCTGACCGGGTGCTGGTAATCTTCCGGAAACGGATTCTGATTCGCCGTGACGATCATTCCCGAGGCCGGGTTGAAAGACTGCGGCAGTTCGTCGAACGGGATAAACCCCTGCCATTCGCATTGGTCCGACGCTCCGTCCGCCGGCACGTCACCCGCGCAGTTCCTGGGGCGGATCGGCAGGCGTCCGGTAGCGTGGTAGCCGACGTTGCCGTCGACGTCGGCGTACACAAAGTTCTGCCCGGGCCCCGGGTAACGAGCCAGGGAAACTTTGAAATCCTCCCAGGTTCGGGCGCGATCGATGTCCAGGAAAGGGAATTGAAAGCTCGCGGGCTCGGCGGCTGACCAGCGCAGCGCGTACGAACGGTTTTGATCGCTCAGAAAGACCGGCCCATGCCGGGTGACCCAGGCGTCAAACTCGACGGGCCTCGCGCCTTTCACGGCGATCGCCTCGCGTTCCAGCCGCGCCTGCTCCACCTGCCCCCGAAAAACGTAGCGGCCGGACTGCATATCGATCTGCTCGCGGTACAGATCCTCCACGTCGAATTGCAGATTCGTCACGCCCCATGCGATCCGGTCGTTGTGTCCGATGATCACCGCCGGCAGGCCGGGAAGCGACACGCCGGCCACATCCAACCCGGGCGCGCGAAGGTGCACCATGTGCCAGGTCGAGGGCATTGAGAACTCGAGATGCGGGTCATTGGCGAGAATCGGCTTGCCCGTGACCGTGCGCGCTCCCGAAATCGCCCAGGCGTTCGAGCCCGGTTGTAACTCGCCGCCCGCGCGCACGGGGAAAAGAAAGTCCACCTTGGCACGGTCGCCCTGGTCGAGCATGTGCGATTTCAGAATCTCGTTGCGCCAGCTCGCCGTGAGTGTGCGATACATCTGCAGGCCGGCGAGAACCGAGTCGCGAACTCTCCACGGCCGCGGATCGTAATTGAGCAGCGTGAATTCGATGGGGAGCCGGCCCCGATGCGTTTGGAGGTAGAAGTTTACGCCGCGTGCATAGGCCGCAAACACGGCACGGTCGGCTGCGGGCAGGGTCCGCTCCTGCTCCCCGGCAACGCGGCCCAGCCGCATGCGGCGCGCTTCCTGGTCCGAATCGAGCGCCTGTTTCCCCACAACCTCCGCCAGTTCGCCGGCAGCCAACCGGCGCAGCGCGTCCATTTGCCACATACGGTCCTGCGCCGTAACATAGCCCTGCAGAAAGATCGCATCCTCCCATGACGCGGCGGTAATGTGCGGCACGCCGAGCGAGTCTCGTGCGATCGTGGCTTTGGCTTCAACCGGCGCGGCGAGTTGGCCCGAGGTCTCCGGCAGGGGACGCCAGGCGAACCAGTAAGCCGCTGCCAGAAGGGCAATCAGCAAAACGGCTATGCTCAGATTGATCGCCCGGAGCAGCGGGGTGGTGAACAACACTGCTCGATTGTAACGATTCCGTATGCCTTTGCGCCTTACGCTGCTGGTCGCCATCGTCATCTTGAATGCATTCTTTGCCGCGGCCGAAGTGTCTCTGGTTTCCGTGCGACGCTCGCGGCTGAAGCAATTGGCGGAACAGGGTAGCGCGTCGGCGCGTGCCGCACTGGGCCTGCTGGCTAATCCTGGCCGGCTGCTGAGTGTGACTCAGGTGGGGGTGACGCTGGCGAGCCTCGGCCTGGGATGGGCTGGCGAAGATACGCTGTACCAGATGCTGCTCGCGGTCTTCAACCCCGTAGTGACGCCGCGCACCGCACCGGTGCTGCATGCCATCGGCTTCGGGCTTGCATTTCTTATCATCAGCTTCGTGCACGTGGTGATCGGCGAAGTGGTTCCGAAGAACCTCGCGATTGAAAAAGCCGACCGCATGGCGCTGCTGATGGCGCCCGCGCTGCTGGTGTTTCTCCGTATTTCCGCTCCGTTTGTGTTCGTGATCGAGCATTCGGCCGCTGTGCTGTCGCGCGCGCTGGGTTTGCGGGGCGAGCACGGAGGGGGAGGACACTCGCCCGAGGAGCTGAAGTTCATCGTGGAAACGAGCCGGCACGAAGGGCATCTCGAGGGCTTCGAGGAGGACGCGATCCAAAAACTGCTGGAGCTCAAGGATGTCAATGCACGCGAGATCATGACGCCTCGGATCGACATCGTATCCGTACCGGTCGACGCGAGCCTGGATGAGCTGCTGAGACTGACCGTACAGCACAAGTATTCGAGGCTGCCGGTCTATCAAGGGAAGCCGGAACACGTCATCGGCGTCGTGCACTACAAGGACTTGATGCGCGCCTGGCAGGAGCGCAAGACGGCCGGAGACCGCCGCCGGCCCGCTCCCACGTTCCGCCTGCGCCGTTTTTTGCGGGACCCGCTGGTGGTGCCCGAAACCAAGCCGCTCAATCAACTCGTGGACGAATTTCGAGACCGGCACACGCACTTGGCCATGGTGGTCGACGAATTCGGAACCATCACCGGCTTGGTGACGCTCGAAGACGTACTGGAGCAGATCTTCGGCCAGGTCGGCGACGAGCATGATGTGCGCCGCCCACTGCCGGTGGCCGGCGCTCGGGTGATCGAGGTGGACGCCGGCACTAGCATCCGCGATCTCGCCTCCCAGTACGGGATCGAACTGCCAGGCGACGCCGGATTTGAGACGCTCGCCGGATTCCTGCTGTTCCGGCTCGGCTATATTCCGTCGCCGGGTGAGTCGGTGATCTATGGCGAGCGTACGTTCGTCGTGCAGGAAATGGACCGGAACCGGATCGCGCGGGTGAAGATCATGGTGGGGCAGGGCCACGCCCTGCCAAAGCTCGCCGGACGAGCTGATTCGTGACTTGCGCGAGCATCTCCCGGACGGCTCTCTTGGTGAGAGGATGGCGTAAGTCCGGCGCCAGTTCCGCGAGGGGCTCGAGCACGAAGCGGCGTTCGGCCATCCGCGGATGCGGGATTTCCAGATCGGGAGTGGATACCACGGCGCTGCCGAACAGCAAAATGTCCAGATCGATCAGGCGCGGACCCTTCGGCACGGTTCGCTTGCGGCCGAGTTCGCGCTCTATCTTCTGAAGACGTTCCTGCAACTGGCGCGGAAAGAAATCCGTCTCCACCTCGACCACCTGGTTCAGAAACCACGGCTGTTCCGCAAGATCGCGCGGCTCCGTTTCGTAGATCGAAGACTCGCGTAGAACGTTCATGTCAGGCGTCCTGAGACGCTGCACGGCGCCGGCCAGGTTTTGACGCCGGTCTCCGAGATTCGAGCCCAATCCAAGATAGACGAGTTTCAAAAAAGCGTATTCTGCGCGCCCCGCATCTTGCGTGGCACTTGAAAGTATTCAAAAGCGCGATCGGTGGCCGTTCGGCCGCGTGGCGTGCGATCCAGGAAGCCGAGCTGGATCAGGTACGGCTCGTATACTTCCTCGATCGTGTCCGGTTCTTCATCGATCGATGCAGCGATGGTGTTGAGGCCGACTGGGCCGCCGCCATATTTTTCCAGAACGGTCGTCATGATCTTCTGGTCGATTTCATCGAGGCCGAAGCGATCAACCTCCAGGAGATCGAGCGCGCGTTGGGCCACGTCCAGATCGATATGCCCGGCGGCGCGCACTTGCGCGTAGTCCCTGACCCTTCGCAGCAGCCGGTTGGCGATGCGCGGCGTCCCGCGGCTGCGGCGCGCGATCTCTTCCGCGCCGGCCTCATCGATCTGGATCTCGAGCAGGTGCGCCGAGCGGTGCACGATTTTGTCCAGCTCGGCGAGTTCGTAGGGATTGAGCCGCAGCACCAGCCCAAACCGGGTGCGCAGCGGCGCGCTGATCAGTCCCTGGCGGGTGGTGGCGCCGATGGCCGTGAAACGCTTGATGTCCATCGCCACGGTGCGCGCGCCGGGGCCCGTCCCGATGAGGATGTCCATGCGAAAATCCTCGAGCGCGGAGTAGATCATCTCCTCGACGTCCGGCTGCAGGCGGTGGATCTCGTCTATGAAGAAGACCTCTCGTTCGTGAATGTTGCTCAGAATGCCGACCAGGTCGAGCTTTTTTTGGAGCACAGGGCCCGAGGTCTGCTGGAGGCTGACGCCCAACTCGGCCGCGATGATGCCGGCCAGGGTCGTTTTGCCCAGGCCGGGGGGACCGTAGAGCAGGACGTGGTCCATCGCTTCACCACGGCGATTGGCCGCCTCTATGGCGATGGCGAGATTTTCCTTTACCTTGGCTTGTCCGGCGAAATCCGCGAGGCGGTTCGGACGGAGGGCGACCTCGAACTGCCGCTCTTCCTCGCGGAGAGACGCCGAGACGATGCCCTGTTCCCGCATGAATTCCTAGTGTACTAGTGTCCTGAACAAGTCAGGCGATAAAGTTTCACGCAAAGTAGCTTTTACCGAACCAGCTTGAGCGCCCTGCGGAACAACGGATCGAAGTCATTCGACTCACTGGTCGAGCGGGCCTTGATGACGGCCCCCTCGGCGGCCGCACGGCTCGCGCCGAAATTCATCAAAGCGGAGATAACGTCCTCTTCGGTCGCACTGAAGGCGCTCTTGGGCGCGCTGGCCGCGTCCGCCCGAGCCGGGATTCCCAGCAGATCGAGCTTGTCGCGCAACTCGAGCACCATACGCTCGGCCGTCTTTTTCCCTACACCTGGAATCCGGACAAGTTGCTCGATGGAGCCGGAGCGGATCGCCGCTACCAGGTCCTCCGTCGTCAGCCCGCTCAACGCCGTGACCGCAAGTTTCGGACCGATGCCGCTAACGGCGATGAGTTTCTCGAACAGCGCCCGGTCGCCCGCGGAGAGAAACCCGAACAGGGCCAGCGTGTCCTCACGTACATGCGTGTGGATGTGGAATTGAACCGGCTCGCCTTTAGCGGGCAGCGAGGAAAAGGCCGAAACGGGAATGGTTACTTCATAGCCCACCCCGTGCACGTCCACGATCACCTGGTTGGGATGCTTCTCAAGAAGTGTGCCGCGAAGATGGGAGATCATTAAGAGACAGCATACTGAAATGCGCAGACGCTTTTTTGTGGATGAAGTTCGCAACGGACACGCGGAGATTTCCGGCGACGATGCCAAGCACCTGACCAGAGTACTGCGCGCGGAGGTGGGGCAGCGCTACGAGATCTCCGACAATCGCAACGTCTACCTCGCTGAGATCGAGATAGCGCGCAAGGAGCGCGTCGTCTTCCGCACGCTTGAAAAGCTGGAAGCGCAGCCTTCGCGCCAACGGCTGGTGCTGTGCGCGGCGCTCATCAAATTCGACCGCCTTGAATGGATGATCGAGAAGGCGACGGAGTTGGGCGTCACCGAGATCATTCCAGTGAACACCACGCGCAGCGAGCGCGGCCTGGAGCGTGCGGCGCGCAAACGCGTGGAGCGCTGGCGCCGGATCGCGCTCGAAGCCAGCCAGCAATCGCGACGTGCGTTTCTGCCGGAGGTTCGCGAGCCGGCGGAGCTGCGCGAGGTGCTCGCGCTTCCAGCTGCGCATCGATACGCCTTGGATGAGAAGCCGGGCGGCCGGCCCCCAGCACGATCATCGGATGACGCCGCGATTCTCATTGGGCCGGAAGGCGGGTGGACGGATGAAGAGCGGGAGTCGTTTCTCGCAGCCGGCTGGACGCCGGCCTCTCTCGGACCGCTGATCTTGCGCGCGGAAACCGCCGCGATTGCGGCACTCGCCATACTGAGTTCGCTAAACTAGCAGCGTTATATGGATGCGGAAGAATGCAGGCCGGGGCCTACGTTACATCGGCCCGTCAACCACTTGCGACCGTCGTAACGCAGGCCCTGGCCTGCAATCGATTTCTACCACAGGCTGCTAGACTAGCATTTGGTCTATCGCCTGGTCTTCGAAAATCTCAAGCACCGGCCGGTGCGGACTCTGCTTAGCGCATTCTTGATAGGCGTTCAGGTCACCATGATCCTGACGCTGGTTGGGGTGAGCGAAGGCATGCTGGGCGACGTCGCCTCACGCTCCCGTGGCACCGGCGCCGACGTGCTCGTGCGGCCGCCTAACAGCACGGTCATCGGATTCTCGGGCAACATGTCGGAGAAGATCGTGTCCGTGGTGCGTGACCAGCCGCACGTCGCATTTGCGACCGGAACACTGGTGCAATCGATCGGCACGCTCAACACGATCACTGGAATCCACCTCGACGAATTCGACCAGATGAGTGGCGGATTCAAGTATCTGGAAGGCGGACCCTTCCATAATCCCGACGATCTGATCATCGATGAGGTGTTCGCGCGGGCGGAGCACGCCCGTGCAGGCAGCACCATCGATCTCGGAAGGAAGTGGCACGTGACTGGAGTGGTCGAGCCGGGAAAGCTTTCGCGGGCTTTCGCCGAAATCAAGCCACTTCAGGAAATGTATTCCTCCACGGGCCAGGTGACGGTCATCTACGTGAAGGTCGACGATCCCGCGAATATCTCCGCCGTGATCGAACAGCTCAAGCAGAGACTCTCGGACTTCAAGATCTACTCCATGGACGAATTTGTCTCGTTGATTTCGGCCGACAATATTCCCATTCTCAAGCGTTTCACGAACGTCGTGATCGGGATCGCAGTCGTCGTGGGGTTGCTGGTGGTTTTCCTCTCGATGTACACGGCGGTGCTCGAGCGAACCCGCGAGATCGGGATTCTGAAGGCTCTGGGAGCTTCGCCAGGATACATTTTGGGGATTTTGCTGCGTGAGACGGTGCTGCTCGCGGTTGCGGGCACCATTGCCGGCGTCCTGATGAGCTACGGGACGAAATGGTTGATGGACGTTTTTGTTCCGACGTTTACCACCATCATCGTGCCGCATTGGTGGCCGTATGCGGGCTTGATCGCGATGGTCGGGTCGCTGATCGGTGCGATTTATCCGGGTCTCAAGGCAGCGCGGCAGGATGCCATCGAGGCGCTGGCCTATGATTGAGATCCGCGACTTGAAGAAAATCTATCGCGTCGGCGAAGTCGATGTACAGGCGTTGCGCGGCGTGAATCTCTCGGTGGCGCGCGGGGAATTCCTCGCGGTCGTCGGGCCCAGCGGATCGGGCAAATCGACGCTCTTTCATATTCTGGGCGGCCTGACGCCTCCGACTTCGGGCACGATCCATATCGACGGACGCGACTTGCTACAGATGACGGACGCTGAGCGCACCGAGTTGCGCAAAACCTCGGTCGGATTCGTCTTTCAGAAATACAATCTTTTGCCGACGCTCACGGCCGCTGACAATATTGCGATTGCGCGCGATATTGCCGGACGAAGCCAAGACAGCGATCCTCAGTTCAATGAACTACTGAAGCTGTTGGGAATCGAGAGCCGGCTTCATCACAAGCCGCGCGCGCTGTCCGGCGGGGAGCAGCAACGAGTGGCGATCGCGCGGGCCGTGGTCAACCACCCGGCGATTCTGCTGGCGGACGAGCCTACGGGGAATCTGGATACCGAAAACTCCAACGCGGTGCTCGGCGTTTTGCGGGATCTAAACGACCGCCTCGGCCAGACCATTCTCATGATCACCCACAATCCCGAAGCGGCGGCATACGCCCATCGTACTGTGAGCATGCGAGACGGCAAGATCGCGTAACCCCGCCCTGACGTGCGGGGCTTGCCGGGGTGTTGCGGATGCACGACAAGCCCCGCCCGTCAGGGCGGGGTTCGGCCTCGCACAACGGGAACCTTCCCCGAAGTATGGTGTCTATCCAAGCATGTTCGAGCAATCCATACTCGTCGATCATGCTTCGGGAAAGAGAACTCGCGCGTTGGCGGCATCGCTTACCGCGCAAGCGCTGGCCGTCGGCTTGCTACTCTTCATTCCGCTCATTTACAACGAACGCCTGCCGGACGTGCGGCCGTGGACGCCGTTGACCCTCCCACTTCGGCCCTTGCCGCCCCAGCCGGAACCAATCGCCGCCGCCAAGCCGTCCTCATCCACGCGCCCCAGCTTTGCTACGCGGCCTACGTTCCATCTGCCAACCTCGCCGACACAGGCGGATTACCCCGTGGTGACGACCTTGGCCGCGCCCTCGCTTGACTCTGGCCCCCTATCCATCGGGGTTCCGGACGACTTTGGACCGGCTCCGTTTCCGCGCTTCATCGCGGTCTCTCCGCCGCCGACCACTCTCCGGCCACCCGAAAAGCCACGTCCCGTGGGTGGGGATGTTCAGGCAGCCAAGATCATCAGGAGAGTCACACCGGCGTATCCAGCGCTCGCCAGGCAAGCCCGCATATCCGGCACAGTCCGGCTGGTCGGCGTCATCGCACGAGACGGAACCATTCAGCGGCTTGAGGTCGAGAGCGGACACCCGCTGCTTATCCGCGCCGCCCTCGATGCGGTGCGCCAGTGGGTCTACCGGCCGACTCTGCTGAACGGCGAAGCGGTTGAAGTGATCGCTCCCATCGATGTGATCTTCACACTTTCACAGTAACGCGCTTCCATTTCTTGCCAACCCGCACCGTAAGGCTGCCCACGCCGGCCGGATGCAGCAGGTCGCTTGAGCGTTCACCGTCGATCTCGACGGCTCCCGATTTCAGCTTTCGCTCGGCATCGGTGCGCGACTCCGCCAGGCCGATGCCGACCAGCATTTTCGGAACATGCACTCCGTTCGGCATCCGCGCCTCGGCGGGCAGATTCACGGTCTCGATGTCGGCCGGCTCCGCACCCTGCCGCACTTCCCGATTGAAGTCCTCCCGGGCGCGAAGGGCGTCGGCGGCGGAATGGAAATCCTTTACGATGCGGGTGGCCAGCTCCATTTTCACTTCCATCGGTTCCCGTGACCTGAACTCCGCGATCTCCATGAGCGTCGCGTCGGTAAGCAGCTCCCAGTACCGCCACATCAGCGCGTCGCTGATGCCCATCACTTTGCGGAACATCACCTTAGGAAGCTCGGTAATGCCGATGTAGTTGCCCTTCGACTTCGACATTTTCTCGACGCCGTCGGTGCCTTCGAGAAGAGGTGTGGTGGCGACGATTTGCGGAGGCTGTCCGAAGTTGCGCTGGAGCTCGCGGCCGACCAGCAGATTGAATTTTTGATCCGTGCCTCCCAGTTCGACGTCGCACTTGAGCGCCACCGAGTCGTAGCCCTGCGCAATCGGATACATCAGCTCATGGAGCGAAATGGGCAGGCCGTCCTTCAGGCGCTTGGAAAATTCGTCACGCTCCAAAATCCGGGCCACCGTGTATTTGGAACACAGCCGCATTACCTCTTCGAATCTCATGGGCCCGAACCAGGCGCTGTTGAAGGTCACCTCGGTTGCGGCTGGATCTAGAATCTTGAATACCTGTGCTTTGTAGGTTTCCGCGTTCTGGTTGATCTCCTCTCGCGTCATAGGAGGCCGCGTAATGTTGCGGCCGGTGGGATCTCCAATCAACCCGGTCATATCGCCAATCAAAAAAATCACGGTGTGGCCCAGATCCTGAAAATGTCTCATTTTGCGCAGCAGGACTGTGTGACCCAAATGCAAGTCCGGGGCGGTCGGGTCGAACCCCGCCTTGACACGCAGGGGCCGGCCGGTCTTGGCGCACTGCTCCAGTCGCTCTTTCAGATCTTCTTCGCGAATGATTTCCGCGAAGCCTTTCTTCAGATAGGCAAGCTGTTCAGAGACGGGGGCGAAGTGCACTCCACCATTGTAAAGCGCACGTCAACCCGCTCCCTCACGGTCGCGGTTCGGAAAAGTCAGACACTGAACCGCGACGGTTACGGAGCGGGTGGAGCGGCGGCCAGGCACCAGACCGTTGTGCTCGTTCTAGTAGAGTGTAAACAGTGAGACTACTGATATTGATGACTACGCTTATAGGCTCCGCGGTCGCGCAATCGCTCGCCGATCGGTTCTTCGACGAATACTACTTCCCCTACAATCCGACCGCGGCGACGTCCGCCGGGATCCACAAGTACGACGACAAGCTGGAAGACTATTCAAAGGCCGGAAACGCCACCCGCATCGCTACACTCAAGAAGTTCGAAGCCGAATTCGCGAAGCTGCCTGCGGACGCCGATCGCGACCTTG
Source organism: Bryobacteraceae bacterium (assembly GCA_041484155.1). GTDB lineage: Bacteria > Acidobacteriota > Terriglobia > Bryobacterales > Bryobacteraceae > Palsa-187. Next base: position 3,347 of record JBGPHB010000017.1, on the reverse strand, counting down.
TGCTTTCGAATATTCGCGCCAGCCTGTTCGAGCTGGAAACCATCCGGATGTGGGAGAGGAACCCGGATCTCTACTCGAGCGGCATCACCAGCAGCGCCTTCGTCATCATGAGTCGCACCTTCGCCCCGCCTGAGGCACGCCTCAAATCGCTGATCGCGCGCGAGCGCCAGATGCCCAAAGTGCTCGCCGACGCCCGCGCGAACCTGAAGAATCCGCCCAAGATCTACACCGAGATTGCGCTCGAGCAACTGCCCGGCAACACCGCGTTTTTCGAAAAAGACGTGCCCCTGGCGTTCCAACAAGTGACCGACGCGAAGCTCGTCACCGAGTTTCGCCAGACCAATGCCACGGTGATCGCGTCTCTCAAGGACTACGAGAAATTCCTCCGCACGGAGCTGCTGCCGCACTCCGGTGGCGACTTCCGCCTCGGCGCTGAGAATTACGCGAAGAAACTGTTGCTTGAGGAGATGGTCGACATTCCGCTCGACCGGCTGCTTCAGATCGGGTACGACGATCTTCACGCGAACCAGAAGAAATTCCGGGAGACGGCTGCGAAGATTGATCCGAAGAAAACTCCGCAGCAGATTCTGGCCGAGCTCCAGATGGACCATCCCGCGCCGGAAAAGCTTCTCAGTGCCTTCCGCGAGGTTTGCACGAATCTCCTCGAATTCATCACGGCAAAGAAGATCATCACCGTTCCTTCGCAGGTACCGCCGATTCTCGAAGAGACGCCGCCATTCGCGCGGGCCTTGACATTCGCCTCCATGGACACGCCGGGGCCCTTTGAGAACATCGCCAAAGAGGCTTTTTTCAACGTAACTCTGCCCGAAAAGAATTGGAAGCCCGATCGCGTGGAGAGTTTCATGAGCGCCTTCAACCGCGGCACCATACTGAGCACCGCGATCCATGAGGCGTATCCCGGCCACTACATCCAGTTCCTGTGGATGCAGCACGGCGATTCGAAGGTCCGCAAACTGCTGGGCGCGGCCTCAAACGCCGAAGGCTGGGCGCATTACAGCGAGCAGATGATGCTCGACGAGGGCGTTTCGCAGGACCCCCGCATGCGACTGGGGCAGTTGCAGGACGCGCTGTTGCGCAACGCGCGGTACATTGTCGGCATCGAGATGCACACTGGAAAGCGCACCGTGGAACAAGCCGTCGAGTTCTTCGAGAAGGAGGGCTACCAGCCGCACGAAACAGCCGACCGGGAAACCAAACGCGGAACCTCCGATCCGACATATCTGTACTACACTCTGGGGAAATTGGAGATCCTGAAGCTTCGCGAGGACTATCGCAAAATGAAGGGCTCGCAGTTCTCCCTCCGGGAGTTTCACGACAGCTTCGTGAAACAGGGCTTCCCGCCCATCAAGATCGTACGGCGCGCGCTGCTGGGCAACGATTCCCCGGTCTTATAGTCGAGGAGAACCCCGCCCTGACGGGCAGGGCTTTGCGGGGTTTGCGCCCGTCCACGGCATTCATCAACCACGCCGGAAAGCCCCGTCCGTCAGGGCGGGGTTCCGCGGGTCCCGCTCCATTAGACTGAAGAACAGATGCGCGTTCTCATCTCGGCCGGCGAAGCTTCAGGCGATCTGTACGCTTCCCGCGTTGTGGACGCTCTCAGGGCCCGCCGTCCCGATACCGAGTTCTTCGGCTGCGCCGGTCCCCGGATGCAGGCCGCCGGAGTCCGTCCCATCGTCGACTCCCGATCCATCGCCGTCGTCGGCCTGGTCGAGGTCCTGGTCCATATCCCGCGCGTCTGGCGCGAATTCCGCAAGCTCACCCGCGCGATGGTCGTCGAGCGCCCCGATGTTGCCGTTCTGACCGACGCGCCCGATTTCCACCTGCGGCTCGCCAAGCGGCTCCACCGCCACGGCATCCCGGTGGTCTATCTGATCGCTCCCCAGGCCTGGGCCTGGAGGCAAGGGCGAGTGCGAACCATGCGGGCCAATATCGATCGTCTTCTCTGCATCTTCCCCTTCGAGGAGGACTTTTTCCGGCGGCATGGTGTACCGGTAACCTACATCGGGCACCCATTGGCTCGTGCGATCCGGAGTTCGCTCAAGCCAGCGGGCGGTCGCATCATCGCCTTGCTCCCTGGCAGCCGCCACGGCGAGGTCGAGCGGCATATGCCGATCCTGATCGAAGCTGCCCGCCGCATCTCCGCCGGCCATCCGGTCACTTTCGTACTAGCACTTCCCCCGGGTTTCGGAGTGGAGAAGACAAGTTTTTGGGAACGTATTCGGGGATCGTCCATCCAAGTAATAGAAGGATCGACCTGGGATGTGCTTGGTCAGGCAGAGCTGGCCTTGGCAGCGAGTGGTACCGTCACCGTGGAGGCGGCGCTGCTCGGCGTCCCCATGGTGACCTTTTACCGGGTAAACGCGTTAAGTTGGATGTTGGGGCGGTGGCTGGTGCGAGCGCCGTTTCTTTCGATGGTCAACCTGATCGCCGGCCGCCGCGTGGTACCGGAGTTGATCCAGTCGGAGATGACCGCGGAACAAATCGCGGCCGAGGCCGTCAGGCTGCTGGACAGTGAGACTGCGCGTTCGGCGATGCGCGCGGATTTGGCCGAAGTGGCGGCGAAATTGTCGAGCGAACGCGATCCGATGGAGGTCGCAGCCGATTGGATTGAACAGGTGTTCGGTGAGGAGACTGTGCATGCTAGGTAGGTTCGCGTGGGTGGCGCTTGCCGCCGTAACGGCGCTGGCGCAAGAGCGGCAACAACCTCGGCAGCGGATTGATGTTCAGAGTTACCTGATTGATGCGCAGATCGATCCTGCCGCTCAGACCCTCAACGCCACGGCCACTGTGCGGTACATCCCTCTCGAGGACACCTCCACGCTGTCCTTTGAATTGAACAATGCCCTAAACGTCTCAAAGGTCCTTGATGACGACGGCCGCGAAGTCCCGGCCTCGCGATTGCAGCAGGATATGAGCATCCGGCTGACTCTGCCGCACATGCTACAGAAGGGTAAGCCCGCGGCTCTCACCTTCATCTACGACGGAAAGCTGACCGGCAGCGAGGAGTCGCCCGTATTCGGCATCAAGTTCGCCGCGATCCATCCCGATTTGGCGTATCTGATGTACCCGGCACGCTGGTTCCCGGTGAACGATTACTCCGTGGACCGCTTCAGCTCGGATTTGAAAGTCACGGTGCCCACAGGCTTCAAGGTCGTGGCGAGTGGCGTCGACAGTAATGAGACGGCTCCGAACGGCATGACCACGGTGCGATTCAAGTTTGACCAGATGTCCTTCCCGGGTAGCCTCGCAGTGGTCCGCGGCGAGCCCAAGCCGATCGCGGCGGGCGGTGTAACGACGACTTTCTATATGCTTGAATCCGGCGAGAT
>JBGPHB010000016.1:0-14413 GCA_041484155.1 Bryobacteraceae bacterium | reverse complement strand
TTGGGCGCTGGACCTGCCTCGCAAGCCCCAATCCTCGGTGGAGCGAGTTGTGCTGGTACTCCTTCTGGAAGCCAAGGCATTTGAGGCTATGAAGTCGACGCCACTGGCGAATGGTGCGCCGCTCGAAGTGATTCGGGGAGAGTCTACAACGCCGGACATTTCCGCTCTGCTCGCGAACTTTCATCAAAGAGAGGATCGGATCACGTTCGTGCAGAGCTACCCGGAGCTCATATCGCGCTTTGTGAAAGAGCCTGCACCTCGGATCGGCGCAGAGACAGCTCACGAGATCCCGCTGAAATGGGAAAGCTTTTCACAGAGTGTGACCCTCCAGCCGATCGGCGGCGCTCCGGCTTCTTTTGAGGTGGGGGCGAAGTCCGTCGGCTCCGATTGGCTGATTACTTCATACCTGCCGGCTCTTGACACGGACGCCGCCTATCTTGTGAGCTTGGACCTGAAGCTCGCCAAAGGCGCCGTTGGCATGCACGTTATGCGAGAAGGCGTTGCGAAGCCCATGGTCACGATTTATCGCGACAACCCTCAAAACTTCACCGCGGAACGATTCGTCTTTCACGCCGGCTCCGGCTCTCCTAAAACCTATTTGGTTGTGTCCGGCTTCAATTGGTTCGGACACGCCGACGTTCTCTTCACGCTCAGAAACGCGACGCTGCGGAAGGTCGAATTGACTCGCTAGAGCGCCCGCTTTCGAGCAATCGCAAGGAGCGAAGTCCCGATGGGGATGGTCCAGCGGTGCGATACGAACGGCTCCTCAAGGCGCAGGAGGATTGTGAGCACCTCGTTGACAATCGGAACCACGCTTAGATCCCGGGAGGACAGCTCCGCCGACCGCTCAGATCCATCTGGCCCGCCATGAAAAAGAGCCGATAATCTCCGCCCGATCCACACCAGCGGAAACAGTAGCGACATGAACTCCGTCAGGTAGACGACATCAAAGCCCGCATCCTTCAGTTTCGTTCCAAGCTCGGACCGGGAGTATCTTCGGCAGTGGTGAGAACTTTCGTCGAAGTAACTCCACAGAGACATGCGCGCCGGAACGGTAAGCAGGAGCGTCCCCGCCGGAGCCAGCAGCGCGTGGAGGTCGCGCAATACCTGATGGTCGTCCAAGAGATGCTCGAGGACGTCAAAGAGTCCGATTAACTGAAACCCGGGTCGCAGCGGAGCTTGTCGCATGTCCCCACGAACCAAAGGGCAGCCGGTCCTTAGCCTGGCGTGACGAAGCCCCTCCTCGAACAGATCCATGCCGAAAACCGTCCCATTCTTGCAGGCCTCCGGGAGACACTGAAGGACATTGCCGTTGCCACACCCGACTTCCAATACCCGGTATCCGGAGCGCCAGCCGGATGTTAGCCTATGGGCAACGCCGGAGATGATTCTATTCCTGGATCGGAACCAGAAATGGCGGTTTTCGATCGCGGCCAGCTTGTCGAAGTATCGCGGATCGTAACCGGAATTGCTCATCGGAAACGCGGGAGCGTCTTGATCGAATCGATGATGAAGGTCTGATCCTGTTCGGTCAGAGAATTATAGAACGGCAAACGCAATATACGTTCACTCACCGATTCCGTGACCGGACAGTCACCTTCGCGGCCACCGAAACGCCGCCCCATTTCCGAGAGATGCAGCGGCATGTAGTGAAACACGCTGAGAATGTTTCGCTCCTTGAGGTGTGCAATCAAGTCCTGCCTCAGGTCCGGCGACGGCATCATGAGATAGAACATATGAAACGGTTGTTCGCAATCTTGGGGAACGCTCGGCAGACCAATCCTATGGTCCCGCGCCCAATCAACAAGATGCGTGTGGTAGTGGGTCCAGATTCTTTCGCGGCTGGATTGCACCTGGTCTCTGGCCTCCAGTTGCGCGTACAGGAAAGCGGCCAGGATATCGGAAGGCAGATAACTGGATCCGATGTCTACCCAGGTATACTTATCCACTTGTCCTCTAAAGAACCGGCTGCGGTTCGTGCCCTTCTCCCGCAGGATCTCCGCCCGTTCAATGTAAGCCGGGTTATTGATAATCAGAGCGCCGCCCTCCCCACACGTGAAGTTCTTGGTTTCATGAAAACTGAGCGTGCTCATCGCACCGAAGGTGCCTAAATATTGTCCTCGAAAGCGGCCGAAGAGCCCATGAGCGTTGTCTTCGACGACCGCGATCCCATGCTGCCGAGCGACCGCAAGGATCACATCCATCTGGCATGAAACTCCGGCGTAGTGCACCAGAGCAACCGCTTTCGTCTTCGGCGTGATCGATCGCTCCAGGAGGGTTTCATCAAGGTTTAGGGTGTCCGGCCGAATGTCCACAAAGACCGGCCGGGCGCCGCGCAGCACAAAGGCGTTCACCGTTGACACGAAGGTAAAACTGGGAAAGATCACCTCATCTCCCGGCTGAATGTCAAGCAACATGGCGGACATTTCCAACGCGTGCGTGCAGGAAGTTGTAAGCAACGCCTTGGAAACTCCCAGGGACTCCTCCAGGATCTGATGGCACTTCCTCGTGAATGGCCCGTCGCCGGAGACGTGCAATTGATCGATGGCCTGCTGGACGTAATTGAATTCGGTGCCGATGGGACAAAACCGGTTGAATGGAATGAAGGATCGATCCGCATTCGCGGGGCCGGGTTTCGAGGAATTCTGCGGCGCGGGACTCATCTTTCGCTTCGTAGAAACCACTTGTGATACACCAGACGTACCGACCTGGTCAAAAACCCGACTCTTTCATAGATTCTCATGGCGGCAACATTGTCGGCTTGCGTGGTCACGGAGACAGTGGCGGCTCCCTGCGTGCAAAACCAGCCTAGCGCGAAGCGAACCAGTTGCGATCCCAAACCGGCTGAGCGGCATTGGGGCGTTATCGCGATCAAGCCAATCGAGCCCGCGGATCCTGTCAGATGACAGGTGATGTAACCAGCTACTTCGCCCCTGCAACGTGCCACGAAGACGGCCTCCGCGTAGCCTCCACAGCTATTTTCGATCCATGTTTCATACAGTCTGTCGCATTGCTCCCGTGTAAAGTAGCGGTCGCGATAGAAACGAGTGTTCCGGTGGTTCTCTCTCGCAATCTTGCGCAGCTCCGGCAGGTCAGCCGCCGCCCAGGCTTGGATCGCCGGCGCATTTGTCGGTTCGCCAGAATCAGGGCTGCCCTCAGAGCTCTTCTCTAGAGTGAGTTTGATGTCGACCAGATCGTAGCCGTACTGGGCAGCAACCTGAATACAGGATATATCCGCTGGGTCTGCGAGGACATAAAGACAGTCGATCTCGCATTGATCGCCCAGGTTCTCCACCCGCTCAGCGATGTCACGGTCGAGGTGTCCTGTTTTCAAGCGGGCAATGCGTTTTCCGAAGAACGAAGAATCCCAATCCAGATACTCGAGGATCTCATCTGCTGCCATCGGCGGCGTCCTTCTGATCGGTTCTTCGGGAAACCGTATAAGTTGGGCGGTTCATCAAGCGCAGATGCATTCGGGCCAGATACTCTCCCATAATGCCAAGCGCGAAAAGTTGCGCACCGGAGAGAATTACAACAGTCGATGCGAGGAACGCAAATCCAGGGACGGCAGCGCCTTGCGCCAGGTATCGTACCAGGACGTACACCAGAAGCAGTCCCCCGAGTCCGGTAAAGATAAAGCCGACAACACTGGCCAGGCGTAACGGTATGGTGCTGAAACCAGTCATCATACTGGCGGCATGTCTCAACAGTGAGGCTAGGGTGTAGTTAGACTTGCCCGAGTGCCGCGCCTCGTGCCGAACCGTGACGACCCCAAATGCACTCGTGCCCCAGGTCAGAAGCGCATCCAAGGAGGGATACGGTCCGGCGTAGTCCTGAAAGGAATCGCGGAGCTCCGTTCGAAACACACGAAACGCGCTAACGGCACGCGCTGACTCGGCTCCCATCGCGCCCTGAAGGACAACCTTGGTTACTTTCGATGCAAGCACTCGCCAGAAACCGTGCCGTTCAGTCTGAGGACTTCCGTAGACGACATCGTATCCGCTGGAAAAGTGATCCAGCAGCCGCGAAATCTCCTCCGGCGGATTCTGCAAGTCGTCATCCATCGTCACGATGATTTCGTGGCACGCCGCCCGGACGCCGCACAACAGGGCGTTGTGCTGTCCATAATTGCGCATAAGCCGGATCCCTCGCACGAACGAATGCTTCTGGGCCAATTCCGTGATGGTCCCCCAACTCCGATCCCGGCTGCCGTCATCGACCAGAATTACCTCGAAGCGCCGAACGTCGCTAACTAAGACTCTCTCCAGACGCTGCACGAGTGGTTCCAGGGAGGCTTCACTATTGAAAACGGGGATGACGACGGACACAGCCAGATTAGCGTGCATGGCACTTGATTCCGCACTCCGCGATCAGGTCTCTTGAGTATAGGTCACCGGAGCGCACGCAGCTCGGTCCGGGACAGGCTGCCCCACTTCCGGACGTAAGCTCGACGGTTAGACGGCATGGTCCGTACCGCTTCGATCGAGCGCTCGAAGAGTGCGCGTGCTTCCGCGGACCGCTCCAACCGCACCAGTGTCTTGCCATACCAGTACAGACCTTCCGGATCGTACGGGCGCCGGTCCGCGTATTTTGCAAGCGCCGCCTGCGCATCGTCGAGACGGGATGCGCCCAGGCAGGCCGCGCCCAGTTCCCGCCACACGTCACTCAGAGCCAGCTTGTCGTCGAGTGCGGCGGCGTCCTTCAGATGACGGATGGCCTCCTCGAACCGCCCCTGTTCCAGCGCGATGTTGCCAAGCTGGTAGTGCGCATCGGCCTCCTCGGGGTCGATCTCGACCGCGCGCTTAAATCGCGCAACCGCCTCAGTGTATTGACGCCGCTTCTGGTAGATGAGACCCAGCTGGTAATGCGCGTCGCCGTCCTGAGGATTGATGGTCGCAATCTCGAGCTGCCGCTGGAAATGCTGGCGCGAACGCAGCCCCTCACCGAAGGAGCGCACATCGGAACCCAACCCGCCGGATGCGAACAGGAAATAGGCGTAAAAAAGGAACACCGGCGACATCAGATAGTACAGAGCGGGCCCCATTATCGCGAACAGCCCCACGCCCAGCACGCTGGCTCCCCACCCCACCGCCGCCATCCACAGCCCTGATCCAAAGCCCGTGCCGAAGACGGTCCGCACGCTCAATGCCGCGAGGGTCACGAAATAGAGACTGCAGGCGGCATTAAACAGGGGCGCGCTCAACCAATCGCTGTCGATCGCCGCCCGGGCCAAGGCAAGCGGCAGGTAAGCGCACGCCCAGCACATGAACAGGCAGACGAGTAGCGAAACATAGTCGCTACGCATTAGGACACCGAAGCTGCCGAAGCCGGAACCCGCCCGGGACAGGATGATGGCCGGCGCCATCACAATCGCGAGGGCCCACAGCGACGGGAAATAGCTCCCCGGCTCGTACGAAATGAATCGAAGCAACGCCGTCACCAGCAGAGCGGGTTTGGAGTCGGCGACCTGCGGCGCCACGTCATGGATGTGCAGGAGAAATGCGACGCCGAGCGCCGCCAGCACCGCGAACCACAACCGGCCCCGGTCCAGGATCCGGCTGAGGGCGACTACCGGCCTCGCGTACAACTGAAACAGCGCTGTGAGGTTCTCACGAAGCATGCTCGGCGTGGCGGCCGACTTAAGCGTCTATCGTACCGCAGCGCGGGCCATTCCAAAATGCTATCGGGTCTATCAAAAACTTCTATGTACGGTTCAGGCCGGACCGGATATTATTTAGAGATGAGCAACGCAGGGAAGACCCCCAAAGACATCCTGGATTACGCCAAGAAAAACGATGCCAAGCAGCTCGACCTCCGATTCACGGATCTGCCTGGAGTCCAACAGCACGTTACTTACCCCATCACGGAACTGGAAGAAAGCTCGTTTGAGGAAGGGTTCGGCTTCGACGGATCGAGCATCCGGGGATGGGCCGCCATCAACGAAAGCGACATGTTGCTGATGCCGGATCCGAATACGGCTTTCATGGATCCATTCTTTGAAACCAAGACTCTGGTGATGGTTTGTAACGTCGTCGATCCGATCACGCGCCAGCACTACGATCGCGATCCTCGCTGGATCGCCAGCAAGGCAGAGCTGTACTTGAAGAATTCCGGCATCGCCGACATCGCCTATTTCGGCGCCGAGGCTGAGTTTTTCATCTTCGACAATATCCGGTTCGACCAGACCGCGAACTGCGGCTACTACTACATCGACGCTGATGAAGGCCGGTGGAATTCCGGACGCGCCGAGAACAACCTGGGTTATCGCCCGCGTTACAAAGAAGGATATTTCCCGGTCCCGCCGACCGACCATCATCAGAATCTTCGGGCCGAGATGGTGGAGACCATGATCCGGTGCGGGATCAACATCGAGTGTCATCACCACGAAGTTGCCACCGCCGGCCAGGCCGAGATTGACCAGCGCTTCGATACGCTGATCAAGTCGGCGGACAACATGATGCTCTACAAGTACGTGATCCGCAATGTCGCGTATCAGTACGGCAAATCGGTAACGTTCATGCCCAAGCCCCTGTTCGGCGACAACGGCAGCGGCATGCACACGCACCAGAGCCTATGGAAGGGCAGCTCGCCCCTGTTCGCGGGCGACATGTACGCGGGTCTCAGCCAGATGGCGCTGTGGTACATCGGCGGATTGTTGAAGCACGCCCGTGCGCTGGCGGCCATCATCGCTCCCACCACCAACAGCTACAAGCGGCTGGTGCCGGGCTATGAGGCTCCCGTGAACCTGGCTTACTCGCGCCGAAACCGTTCCGCTGCGTGCCGCATCCCGATGTACTCGGCCAGCCCCAAGGCCAAGCGCGTCGAGTTCCGGCCCCCCGATCCGTCCGCGAATTGCTACCTGGCGTTTGGTTCCATGTTGATGGCTGGTCTGGATGGGGTACTCAACAAGGTCGACCCGGGCGAGCCGCTAGACAAGGATATCTACGACCTGTCGCCGGAGGAGATGAAGAGTGTGCCGTCCATGCCGTCGTCCCTGGAAGAGGCCCTCACCTGCCTCGAGGACGATCACGCGTTCCTGCTAAAGGGCGACGTCTTCAGCGAGGAGCTGCTCGAGACCTTTATCTCGTACAAGCGCAAGAACGAGGCTGATGCGGTACGCCTGCGCCCGCATCCGTACGAGTTCGCACTCTACTACGATATTTAGTCTCCATCTCCGGGCGGTTGGTCTTTAAGCACGGGAAACCGTGCAAAGCCAGGAGAGAAGACCGAGCGCCACGAGAAGCCCGATGAAGTAGCCGGCTGTCGACAGACTGGCAAGCTGTGGAAAGTCGCGTTTATAGAGCCGGTACCCGGCGCCGATGGCGACAAACAGGAACAGCGTCTCTTGCAGCAGAACCCACGCGGCGAGCGATACCGCAATCGTCGCGAGCCGCTCCTGACGTCCCAGCGCATTCATAGCCGATGCGCCGTCGAATATGAACACGGGAATGAGATTCAGAAGATTCAGCCACGCGCCGGTGTGAGCCACTGCGAGCCAGACGCCGTGGCCGGTGATCCGGAACAGCAGGAATGCACTGACCGCGGCGAAGAATCCGAACAACGGGCCGGCCAGCGAAATGCGCGCGCGGACCACTGGATCCACGTTCGAGCCTTGCCACTTTACGTAAGCGCCAAGCCCCGGAATAAAGACCGGCGCTTCGGCTTGAAGGCCATAGTGCCGCACGGTGATGTAGTGACCCATCTCGTGCAGAGCAATGGAAGCGACGAACCCGAGAGCAAACCACCATCCGTAAAGCGCCCAATAGACACCCAGAAATGCGGCGATGCTCAGAATCGTCTTAAGATTGGCCAGGCCAAGCAGCAACAGCTTGCCTTTGCTCAGGATGATCAATGCGGCCCATTTGAATTTGAGCAAGAGAGCGCCCAAGGCCCCGATCGGACCCAGCCGTTTCGACCATGACGTCCGTTTCTCAGACGCGGTCTGCTCGCTGGGCGGGAGTATCTGCACAACCTAAGTCTATCGTTTCGTACTACTGCGTTGACTTCAGAAGCTCCGCCAGAACGCTCCGGTAGATCGGGCCCGCGTGTGATTTAGCCCATCCCTCGTAGATGGAGAAATACTGGGAAGGGTTGGTGACCCCTCGCACGTGAAGGCCCTTCAACCCGCCGCGGAACGTGCTTCTGAAAAGAGCGGCCTGGTCATGCACGCGAATCAGGCCGATCTCGATCGAAAGGCTCAGGCTATCGCCGGACGTTTGCGAACACGTCGCGCCGGGCTTCACCTGTAGAGTGAGGGTCGCGTCCGGATCGCCGTCCACGATCTGTAGGAAATCGCTACCCGAAACTTTTGCAACGCTCTGAAACGCCGCGAGCGCCAAATCGTCGGGGCGGATCTTGGCAACGTGTTCCAGCAACTGCTCCCGACCGAGGAAGCAGGAGCTGAAAAGGGCTTCTGGGATCCAGGTTGCCTTCGCAGCCAGGCGCCAACGCGGCGGCGCGGGGAGAAGAGGCAACACATCGGCCTGATGTTTGCGAAACAAGTCGCCGGCGGGGGCAGCCAGGATCAACCCGTAGGCTGTCCAGCCGGCGCGATCGCGCGCATCCGGGTCGGCGCCTTTGGCTAGCAGCAGGCGCACGGTGTCCGCATGGCCATGCTGTGCGGCGAGCATGAGCGGCGTCCGCCCGCGCTTGTCTTTGGCCTCCAGATTCGCGCCCGCGCCGAGAAGAGACGTCACCCGGTCCGTCTGACCTCTAGCCGACGAGCTCAGCAACTCCGCCGACGGGTCCGCCGCAGAGGCAGCACCACATACCAGAACCAGCACGGCAAAAACAAACACTCTCAATGTTAGCGCGTGTACTACTTTCAGGACGCCCCGTGGGGCAGCCAGTCATGGCGGCGAGCCGGCCTCCAGGCCGGCTTTCTTTGTCCCGAAAAAAGCCGGCACGAAAGCCGGCTTGCCGGCAAGACTGCCCGCCCCACGCCATATCTTGGGAGAATGTAATACGCTTCGATGTCTCTGCTTCGCCCTCTCGAAAACCCGATTGGCTTCGGCGCAAGCGACTTCATCGAGCTCACATTCGCGGTGCTGCTAGTCTTGCTGATTCTGGCGCGTCCAAGCGTCGAATCATTCGCTCGAAAACTCGCCAGGAAAACGGTCTGGTGCATGTTGTTCCTCGCCGCCCTGCCCGTCGGCCTTCGCCTGTTGCTTCTCCCCTGGTTCCCCGTCCCCACGGCGAATGTTGCCGACGATTTCAGCTACCTTCTGCTGTCCGACACCTTGTCGCACTTCCGTTTCGCGAATCCGCCGCATCCGCTGCACCAATTCTTCGAAACGCTTTTCGTCCTGCAGGAACCGACCTACAGTTCCGTCAATCCGCCGGGCCAAGGCATCGCCCTGGCCCTCGGACGGATGATCTTTGGCCACCCGTGGGCCGGAGTCGCCCTCTCCATCGCGGCCTTTTGTTCGCTCTGCTACTGGATGCTGCGCGCCTGGACTACACCCGTGTGGGCGCTTGTGGGAGGCCTGCTCGCAGCTATCCAATTCGGCCCTCTCAACCAGTGGATGAACAGCTACTGGGGCGGCGCGGTATCGGCCGCCGCCGGGTGTCTCGTCTTCGGGTCATTGCCCAGGCTGCGAGAAACCGGCCGCAGGCGTGACGCCGTCTGGCTGGGTCTCGGCCTCGGCGTGCACTTGCTGACACGCCAATATGAATCCACTTTTCTGCTCTTGAGCATGGTTCTGTTCTTCTTGCCGGATCTGCGCAGACTCGCGAGAGCCGCACCTACGATCGTGTTGGTCATGATCCCGGCAGTCGCATTGACGCTGGTCCAGAACCGGCAGGTCACCGGCAGTTGGATCACGCTTCCCAACGCGCTCAGCCGCGATCAGTACGGCGTGCCCGCCACCTTCACCGTGCAGCCGAATCCAACTCCACACCGCCCGCTCACCCGGGAGCAGCGGTTGGACTACGAACTCCAATCCGCCGTTCATGGGAAGGGCGCCGACACAATCCAGAGCTATTTCGAGCGCCTCGGGACCCGCGTGCGCTTTTACCGCTTCTTCTTTCTTGCGCCGCTGTATCTGGCGCTGCCAGCCTTCCTTGTGACCCTGCGGGAGCGTCGATCCGTCTGGATTCTGCTTACCCTTTTGATTTTCAGCCTCGGGTCCAATTTCTATCCGTATTTCTACTCTCATTACATCGCCGCGGTTACGTGCCTGTTGGTTCTGCTGAGCGTGATCGGACTTCAACAATTGAGCCGGTTGAGTCCGGAGGCGTCGCGGCTGGTTTTCTTTCTTTGCGTCGTGCACTTTCTCTTCTGGTACGGTCTCCACATAGGCAAGCAAGACTTTTCGGTCGCAATGCGGCGCTACGAGACTTGGGACGCGATCAACCAAGGCGATCCTGAAGGGCGGATTTCGATCAATCGCCAACTTGCAGAGGCTCCCGGCAAGCATCTGGTATTTGTCCGCTACTTCTCTTCGCACACGTTTCAGGAGTGGGTTTACAACGCGGCTGACATCGACGGCGCCAGGATCGTGTGGGCCCGTGACCTGGGTCCGATGGAGAACGCAAAACTTCGGAGTTATTACGCCGATCGCACAGTTTGGCTGCTCGAACCCGACTTCCGGCAGCCGAGGCTGACTCCGTATGAGCGCTAGGGTTGTGTCGGGCTGGTGCGGGCGGGGGGCCCGCCATCCTCGGCCGCCCCGCCAAATACTTTCCTTCCGTCGGGCAACTTCACCGACCGGGAGTTACACGTGTTGGTACTATCCTTGGCCCGAAATCCTTCAATCGTGACTTGATCCCCCGCTTTCAGGGTATTCCGGGTCCAACCCTGCCGGCTCAATCCGTTCGGGGCTCCGCCTTCGCACTGCCAATGCGTGAGGTTTCCGTCGCCGTTCTTCGCGTCGATGTAAATCCACACGTGGGGATTTAGCCACTCTACCTTCGTAACCATGCCCTGAATAGTCAAGGGTTTGTTACTGTCGTATTCGGCCGCAAACGAGTGGTGAGCCAGCGCCGGCGCCGAACATAGGAGCACTACACCTGCCAAGGAAGCAATCAGCTTAGTCGTCATCTGTACCTTCTCAAGTTAGCGTCCTTCACTTAGCTGCCGGTGTCAAGGGCAGCCGCTGCGGAGCCGCGACGGTTAGAGGTGCGAACGAGTCCCGCCATCAGTACCTCGAGCGGGTTTCCTTGTAGACTACTTAGAAGTGGTTGCATCCGGTCACACCGACGCAAGCAGGTTCGCCATCGGGCTGGTCCGTAAGTTCTTGGACCGGCTTGTCTCTCACGTGAGCCACACCGTGCGGTCCCCGGATGTGGACCAAGTTCACGACCTGAGAGTCACCATCCGCAGATTCGCGCAGGTCCTGCGGATCTTCAAGCTGTGTTTTCCGGTCAAAGAGGTCAAGAGGATTCAGCGAGCGCTGAAAAAACATATGGCGCTTGCCGGGGAAGTGCGAGATCTCGATATCGCAGCCGGCCTGCTCGGCAAATCAAGGCTGGCGGAGGCCGCCACGTTCCGCGCAAAACTCCACGGCCGGCGGAAGAATGCTGGACGGACGCTGGCTGGAAAGCTTCAACGTTGGAAGCAACGGCGGATGTATTCGAAGTGGCGGCGGAAACTGCTGCTTTCTCCCGCCGAACTTGGAACCACCGAGGACGTTGCCAGTGAGATTCTGCCTCGGTTGCTCCAGCGCTT
The DNA here is from genome assembly GCA_041484155.1 of Bryobacteraceae bacterium. GTDB lineage: Bacteria > Acidobacteriota > Terriglobia > Bryobacterales > Bryobacteraceae > Palsa-187. The sequence goes on along the minus strand of JBGPHB010000016.1, from coordinate 2,745 downwards.
CGTTTCCGCTGGAGATCGCGCCGCCACCGGCACGCCCGACATGGAGAAACTACATACACTCCGCATAGCAGGCAAGAAGCTGCGATACACGCTGGAGGTGTTTGAGCCTCTTGGCAATCGGATCGGACCACTCAAGAAGCTACAGGGGGTCCTGGGGGATATCCACGACGCCGAGATCGTGCGGGCCATGCTGTTGAAGGAAGATGCCGGTGACAAGCTGGTTGCCGAAGTGACCAGGAAGCGGGACCACAAGGTCGAAGGGTTCCGCTCGCGCTGGAAAGCGGAATTCGGGAAGCATTTTTCCTCCTTCCCCGTAACACGAAGGGTCCCCAGGAAGCCGCCGCTCCGAAGTGAATCCCGAAGACCTGTCCATGTACCGTTCGCAGCCGCCCGGGTGGCCGATTGAAGATCGAGATTGAAATCAAACTCCGCCTTCCCGGCGATCTGGCCGCAATTCGCCGGAACCTTCGCAATCTTGGCTTTCGCATCGCGAAGAGTCGAGTACTTGAGTCCAACATCCTGTTCGACAATCGGAAACACACGCTTCAAAAGCAGGGGAAGCTCATCCGTGTGCGCCGAGCCGGTCCGCACCGGCTGCTCACCTACAAGGGACCTTCCGAGCAGAGCAGGTACAAGAAGCGTGAGGAGATTGAAGTCGACCTCACAGGCGACGCCATCGAGGGCATCTTCGGGCACATCGGCTACCATCCTGTTTTCAGGTACGAAAAGTTCCGAACCGAGTACTTGAAGCCTCCTCATATGGGCAAAGTGTTGCTGGATGAGACGCCCATCGGAAACTTTCTCGAGCTCGAGGGCAGTACCCGGTGGATCGATCAGACCGCCCGGCTCCTCGGGTTTTCAACCCGTGATTACATTAACCGCAGTTACGGCTATTTGTATCTGTCCTACTGCCGCGAGCGAAGGATTCGCCCAAAGGACATGCTCTTCTCAAAGCGTCTGTTGAAAAAGTAGCTGCGGTTGAGGATGTCCCCCCGGCCGGGCTAGGGCCGAAAGTTCGCGCACGGTAAAATCTGCCCGAAGATCTTCCTCAGTAACCTGAGGCAATGCCTACGTGAAATACCTGACTGGGCTGCAGCGTGCGACCCAACCCGAGCAGGTGTTTCGGAGTGAATCGCGCTTCAGACCAACGCGACGTGGGATACAGCCGCACTCCCAAGAAATACCCCAAGGGATCCTCGAAAGTGCAAGATTCCACAATGCCATTCAGGCGGCTTGCTCCGCACGTGATGTGGATCTCGGTACCGCGGTGAACAGACTCTTCGGTGAGCAGGAGAGCGCTCCATTCTCCGATCTCTTCCAGATTGCCCTCAATAACTTGCGGGCGGCTGTGGTTGTCAGCCCAGGCGATCGAGACGAGCTCTGAACACAGCCGCCGCCGGAGAGGTACGACAATTACCATAGGACCTACCCATTTGCACGTACTATGCCATAGGCTTAGAGTAAACTAGGGATGAATCTCCCTCGGGAGAACATTCTAGTAGACTGTACGGCCCGCCACAGGCGGGCGACTCGCATCACAAGGAGAATTTCAAAAATGAAGATTTCGCGAATCGCGATTTCGTGTTTACTGCCCGTTCTGGCCCTGCTCATGGTAGCTCATGCCGCCGAACTGCCCGCCATCGGGACCATGGCGCCTGATTTCACGTTGCAGTCCCAGGAAGGCAAGACCGTAAACCTGCACGACTTCAAAGGCAAGTGGGTGGTCCTCTATTTCTATCCCAAGGACATGACGCCCGGCTGCACGATCGAAGCCCACAACTTCCAGCGCGATCAGGCGGAGTATGAAAAACTCAACGCCGCCATCGTGGGCGTCAGCGTGGACGCGGTGGACTCCCATGTGCAGTTCTGCACCAAGGAAGGGATCACCTTCAAGCTGCTTGCCGACGTGAAGCACGAGGTCGTGACCAAGTACGCCTCGACCCAGAAGTTCGGCCCGAATGAAGTCGCGGCGCGGAACACGTTCCTGGTCGACCCGGCTGGCAAGATCGCAAAGGTCTACGAGAAAGTGGATCCCAACCCCCACAGCGAGCAGGTGCTGGCCGCGCTCAAGGAGATGAAGAAGTAACGGCTCGGCCCGTGGTATCAATTAGGGAAGGGCAGGCGGCTGTGTGGCCGCCAGCCTTATCCCCATGGCGACGCGGCAGCAAGAATTTGAGCAGATCGCGATGCCACACTCGCGGAGCTTGCTGCGTGTTGCGCGCCGGCTGACGTCGGAGCCCGCGGCGGCCGAGGACCTGGTCCAGGAGACCATGTTGCTGGCGTGGCGCGGCTTCTGGCAGTTTCGGGCCGGCACCAACGTCCGAGCCTGGCTATTTCGCATCCTGTTCAACGCGTTCCACGCACGCGGAAGAAAGATCCGGGCGACTCCCGCGATGGTTCCGCTCACGGCCTTGGGTTCGTTTCGTTCCGGGACTGACTTCCTCGACTTGGCTCGCGCGCTGGGAGAATTGGCCCAAGAGCACCGGACCGTATTGCTGCTTGGCGTCGTCGAAGGATTTACGTGCAGAGAAATGGCTGAAATCCTTTCGGTGCCGATTGGTACGGTGATGTCCCGTCTCAGCCGCGCCCGGGAGGCATTGCGAACGAGGCTTGCCCCCGGCATAAGATACGCGGGAAAGGGAGCTTGATGAATTGTACGGACATACTCGCACTGTCCCCACTGTACCTTTCCGGGGAGCTGGACGCGCCACGGGCCGCTGTGTTCGCCGCTCACCTCAAGGGTTG
>JBGPHB010000015.1:0-14769 GCA_041484155.1 Bryobacteraceae bacterium | reverse complement strand
ATGGACCTCTCGAATTCGCTTTTTAAAAGCATCGTTCTCGCAGTTAGAGGAAGCGCTAGCAGCCAATGGAGTTTCACGACTGGACGGTTTGCTTGCAGACTTAGGGGTCTCGAAGTACCAGTTGACGGAGGGCGAGAGGGGGTTCTCGCTCATGGCCGACGGGCCGCTGGACATGCGCATGGATCGCAGCCGGCAGGAAACCGCGGCCGATCTCGTCAACTTCGAATCGGAAAAGCAACTCGCCGACTTGATCTACAAGTTGGGCGAGGAAAGGAGGAGCAGGAAGATAGCCAGAGCAATCGTGCGGGCGCGGCCGATACATACGACCGGTCACTTGGCCAAGGTGATCGAGCGGGTCGCGCCTCGTACGGGCAAATTACATCCGGCGACGCAGACCTTCATGGCGCTGCGCATTGCCGTGAACGAGGAGACGGAAGAGTTGGACGCGCTGCTGGAGGCGATCCCAAGGCTGGTGAAGCCGGGCGGCCGGGCGGTGATCTTGACCTTCATGTCGCTCGAAGATCGCAAAGTAAAGCAAAGTTTTCAAGCCATGGCGCGAAGCGGGCAGGCGGCGATCCTCACCCGGCACGTGATACGGCCTTCGGAAGCTGAAATCAGCAGTAACCCGCCCTCGCGCAGCGCAAAGCTCCGGGCGGTAGAGATCTTATGAACCGCGAGCGTAAGCGACCGGCCAGTTACAAAGGAACACGACAATGGCAACTCTGGTAGAGAGAATTTTCGGCAAGAACCCCGAAGCAACGCCCCATTCACGCGCAGCGGACCCTTCCACGCGCGTCCCGGCGTTCGCGAATGAGGACATCTATTTCTTCGTGAAGCGGATCGATAACAGCCGCGTGGTGCGGGCCGCCGATCCGGAATCGCGGGGAACTTGTTGGAAGCTCATCGGTACAGCCGGACTCGCCGTAATCCTGCTCATCGGAGTGCTCTTGCCCAGCGCCTACGGGCTCCTGGCCGGCTACCAGATCCAATCGCTGCGGCAAGAAAAACTCCGGCTGACGAACGAAGAAGCATCGCTCGAGTTGAAGGAAGCCCAGTTGTTGTCTCCCGAGCGCATGGAAGAATTGGCGCGCATGCAGCAGTTTATAGATCCACCTTCGCAAAAGGTCGTCTATCTGGACGCCAAGGGCGGCTCGCTGGCGATGAACAAGAAGTAGGGACGGTCTTGCCATGGCGGACACTCAATCCACGCGACGGCTGCACTGGCTGCTCTGGCTGCTGCTCACGTGGGTTGGGGTGATCCTGGGGCGGCTAGTCTGGCTGCAAGTCCTCCATCATGACGATCTGCTGCGCCTGGCGCAACAACAGCAACAGCGTACGGTCGAGATCCAGGCCATGCGCGGGTCTATTCTTGATCGAACGGGGCAGCCGTTGGCGAAGAGCCTGCCGGCCGAATCGATCTGTGTGAATCCGCAGAAGATCCCCGATGCGGGAGTCGCGGCGGACATTCTGTCCCGCGTGCTCGGGTTGAATCGCGCAGTGATTCTCGAAAAGATCCGCGGCGCCACGCGTCGCAAGGCCGGATTCCTGTGGGTAAAGCGGAAGGTTTCCGCGGAAGAAGCCGAGCGCGTCCGCAGTCTGAATCTGGATTGGGTCGAGTTCCGTCCGGAGATGCGGCGTTTCTATACGCACGGCACTCTGGCGGCGCATGTCCTGGGCTCGATCGGGATGGCCAGCCGGGAAGATACGGTAGAGCACGGGACGGCCGGCATTGAAGGAAGTTTCGACGAGGACCTGGCGGGACAATCGGGCGAGGCGCGCGTCTTTACCGATGTAAAGCAAAATCCGTATGAATCCGTAGTGGCGCGCAAGCCCGAGCCTGGCGCCAACATTACCCTGACCATCGACCCGAACTTGCAGTATGACGTTGAAAAAGCGCTGGACGCGGCGATGAAATCGAGCGGCGCGAAGACCGGGTCGGTGGTGGCGATGAATCCGTACAACGGCGACGTCCTGGCGATGGCCAACCGGCCGACCTACGATCCTAACGTTCCCCAAAACGCCAGCGAACCCGCGGGGGCGCGCAGCAACCTGGCGATCACCACGCCGTTCGAGCCGGGCAGCGTCTTCAAAGTGATTACGCTCTCGGCGGCCCTCGAAAGCACGCATCTCAAGCCGGACACGATGATCAATTGCGGGAACGGCAGCATCAATCTGTTCGGCCGGGTGATCCACGATGAACATCGCTATTCCGCGCTGAGCATGGCCGACGTACTGGCCAAATCGAGCAACATCGGCGCGATTCAGATCGCTCTCAAAACAGGTGAGCGTTCGCTCTACCGGTACCAGCGGCGATTTGGATTCGGACAGAAAACCGGCATAGACTTGCCCGGCGAGTCGGCGGGGATGTTGCGGCGCGTGGAAGAGTGGATGCCGAGTTCCATCGGATCGCTGGCGATGGGCCATGAAGTCAGCGTGACCTCCCTCCAACTGGCGCTCGCGGGCGCCGCCATCGCCAATGGCGGCCTGCTGGTGAAGCCACGGCTGCTGCTGGCCCGTCAGAAACCGGGCCAGCCCGAGGAGCGCTCTGCACCCGAGAAACCGCAGCGTATCCTGGCGCCGGAGACGGCCATCAAGATGCGTCAGATGATGGAGGGCGTGGTGTTGAATGGCACCGGGAAACGCGCGATTTTGAAGGGCTACACTTCTGGCGGCAAAACCGGCTCGGCGCAGATTTACGACGCCAAGACCCATACCTACACGCATCGCTACAACGCGAGTTTCCTGGGATTCGCACCGGTCGCAAACCCGCAAATCGTGATCGTGGTGACGCTGGAGGGCACTTCCGGCGGCACCGCCGGATTTGGGGGGCCGGTCGCGGCGCCGGTCTTCCGCGAGATCGCGACCTCGGCGCTCAGGATGCTCGGGGTTCCGAAAGATTTACCCGACGGCTTGCTGCGCAGCTCGCGCGAGCCCGTGGATGAAAACGATCTGGCCATTGCCGGCTTGGGCGACGCCCCCGGTGAAGGCGAAAGGGCTGTATCCTCCGTCACTATGCCGCCGGTCCTGGAACATTTGGACCGGCGGCCTTTTTTGACTTCGGCGCTGGCAGGCCCGAAGGTGCCGGATTTTCGGGGGATGACGCTTCGCACAGTGCTCCAGGAGTCCGCCGCGCAGGGGTTGCAGGTGGAGGTGCTTGGAACCGGCCTGGCGCGCGCTCAGGAGCCGCTACCGGGAGCGATTCTCCAGCCGGGTGCACGTGTGCGGGTGCAGTTTGCAAGGTAGGGGGTCCGCCCTGCACCCAATGACCCTGCGTGATGTATTAGAGGGCGTTAGGCTTTCGCCGGACGATGCAGGGGTGACGGTGGCCGGCCTCGAGTACGATTCGCGCCGGGTGGAGAAGGACTTTTTGTTTTTCGCGTTCGCAGGGTCTCGTGTCGACGGACGCCGCTTCGCGCAGGATGCGGTGGCGCGTGGCGCGTCCGCGGTTGTGAGCGATTTGACCCGGCCCGCTGAATTCTCCGGCCGCTGGATCCAGGTGGAACACGGCCGCCACGCTCTTGCGACGGCGGCCCGCAATTTTTACGCCCGGCCGGATGAGCGCGTGCTCTTCACCGGCATTACCGGCACCAACGGGAAGACCACGACCTCCTATTTGATTGAAGCCATGCTGGGGCAAGCCGGCTTCCTCACCGGGCTGATCGGAACCATCGAGTACCGGCTGGGCGGAGAGCGCCGGCCGGCGCCGAACACGACGCCCGAATCGCTGGACCTGATGCGCTTCGCTGAGGAATTGTCGCGCCGCGGCGGGTCGCATCTGACGATGGAAGTGTCCTCGCACGCCCTGGCGCTAGGCCGGGTCCACGGCATCCGATTTCACACCGCCGTTTTCACCAACCTCACGCGGGACCACTTGGACTTTCACCACACCATGGACGAGTACGCCGCGGCGAAGGGCCTGCTGTTCGCCGCGCCCCAGTGGGCGGTGCTTAACGCCGACGATCCGGCTAGCGCCCAGATGACCGGTGGAGCCAACCGCGTCCTGTGGTACGGCCTGTCGAGCGGGGCGCAACTTCGCGCTGAAAACATCACCTCCGGGTTTGAAGGGCTGCGGTTCGAGATTGCTTACGAGGGCGCGCGCCAGCCGATTGAGTCGCCTCTCATCGGACAGATCAACGTATGGAATATCCTGGCCGCTGCCGGGGCGGGCCTGAGCTACGGGTTGGACCTGCCTGCGATCGGACGCGGAATCGCCGCGTGTCAAGCCGTCCCCGGACGTTTCGAGCGCATCGATTGCGGCCAGCCTTTCCTGGTGATTGTCGACTACGCGCACACCGACGACGCTTTGCGAAACGTGATCCGGGCAGCCCGGGAGCTGGCCCAAGGCCGGGTGATCACGGTGTTCGGGTGCGGCGGCGATCGCGACCGCGCCAAGCGGCCGCTCATGGGCATGGCGGCCGCCGAGTTGAGCGACTTCGTGGTGCTGACCTCGGACAATCCTCGCTCCGAAGATCCGCTCGATATCATCAACGACGCCCTGGTCGGCCTGCGCCGCTTCGATACGCGGCATGTGGCCGACCCCGACCGCTCCCAGGCGATCCGTCGTGCCATTGAGGAAGCCCACACGGGCGACGTGGTGCTGATTGCAGGCAAGGGACACGAGACTTACCAGGTCCTGAAGGACCGTACCATCGACTTCGACGATCGGGAAACGGCCCGCCAGGTGCTGCACTCTCTTGGATATGGGGAGAAGAAGCCATAGATGAACCTGCCACTGCGGTATGTGGCGGAAATGCTGGGTTTGGCGATGGACTCCGGGGCAACGGTGACCGGATGGAGCGTGGATTCGCGGATATTGCAGCGCGGGGATCTGTTTTTCGCGCTGCGCGGGCCGAGTTTTGACGGGCACGACTACATCGGCCAGGTATTTGAGAAGGGCGCCGTGGCTGTCGTAGCGGATCGGGACGTGGCGGGCGCGGGGGTTGTGCTTAGGGTCCAAGACTCGATACGGGCATTACAAACGCTCGCGGCGCGAGCGCGGGCCAGCTGGCCCGGTGAAGTGGTGGCGGTAACCGGCAGCGCCGGGAAGACGACGACCAAGGACATGATTGCGGACATGCTGGCAGTGGGAGTTCCGACGACCAAGACTGAGGGCAATCTCAACAACCACATCGGCCTGCCTCTGTCGCTCTTGCGTTTGGACGATAAGGCTCAGGTGGCGGTCATCGAAATCGGGATGAACCATGCGGAAGAGATCCGCGAGCTGGCGGGTATCGCCCGTCCGAAAATCGGCGTGGTGACCAACGTGGGCTACGCGCACATCGAGAACTTTGAGTCCGTCGACGCCATCGCGGCGGCCAAGCGGGAGTTGATCGAGGCATTGCCATCCGGCGGCACGGCCGTCCTGAACGCGGACGACTCGCGGGTCGCCGGGTTCGCCGGCCCGAACAAGTTGCTCTTCGGACAATCGCCGTTGGCTCAGATCCGCGCCGAGGAGGTCGGGTATTCGATCGACGGCGTTCGCTTCCGCGTGGGCGACACGCATTTCGAGAGTACGCTCTCCGGGCGGCACAATGTATCGAACATTCTTGCCGGGATTGCGGTGGCCGGTTTGTACGGGATCTCTCCGGAACGACTGCGGGAAAAAGTCCGGCAATTCCAGCCGGGCAAAATGCGCGGTGAGCGTTTCCAGCATCGAGGAATTTTGGTTTACAACGACTGCTATAACTCCAACCCGGACGCGGTTCGAGCGATGCTCGACGTGTTGCGAGACGCGCCTGCGCGTCGGCGGATCGCGGTTCTGGGGGAGATGCTCGAACTCGGCCGCTGGACCGAGCCTTTGCACCGCGACGCAGGCACTTACGTCGCGGAGTGCGGGTTTGATGTGCTCGTTGGATTACGCGGCGCCGCCTGTCACATGGTGGACGCAGCCAAGCGTGCCGGCCTGCCAGCCGACGCCGCGTTTTTTTTCGAAGACCCAGCCGAGGCGGGCCGTCTGGTGAAAAAGCTGGCTCAGCCGGGCGACGCCATTCTTTTCAAGGGCTCACGCGGCGTGCACGTCGAACGCGCGCTCGATCAGTTCTTAGAAGGGGGCCAGAGCTGACCGATGTTTTACTGGCTCTTCTTCGAAAAGCTGTTTCATCTCTACTCGCCCTTTCGCGTCTTCCAGTACTCGACGTTTCGCACCGCCATGGCAAGCCTCACCGCGCTGCTCCTCGCGGTCGTGCTGGGGCCGTGGCTGATCGCGCGGCTGCGCGCGTCCCAAATCGGCCAGCACATTCGCGAAGAAGGACCGAAATCGCACCAAAAAAAAGCCGGTACGCCCACCATGGGGGGGGTGTTGATCTGTCTGTCCATCGTTGTGCCTACGCTGCTGTGGGCCAATCTGAGCGTGCCCGCAGTGTGGGTGGCGCTTACCGGTCTGCTGAGTTTCGGCGCCATCGGATTCTGGGACGATTACACCAAGCTGCGGCGCAAGCGCAATCTGGGGCTGAAGGCGCGGCACAAGGCGGCGCTCGAAATCCTCGCCTCGCTGCTGGTGGGCGTCGAATTGCTGGCCATGAACGCGCGCGGCGTGTACGCCACCAGCATGAACGTGCCGTTCTTCAAGAACTTCAAGCCGGATTTGCTGATCCACTCGCTGCTCGGAAACCCGCTGACATATCCGCTGGCGTTCGTCTTCTTCTTCGGGTTTCTGATGCTGGTGCTGGTAGGAGCTTCGAACGCGGTGAATTTGACCGATGGCTTGGACGGTCTGGCCATCGGACTGATGATTATCGCCGCGGGCGCGATGATGGCGCTCTCTTTCTTATCCGGAAACGCCGAGCTAGCCCGGTATCTGGATCTGCTGCAGACTCGCGGTGCGAGCGAACTGACCATCTTTTGCGGCGCGATGGCCGGGGCCTCCCTGGGCTTTCTGTGGTACAACGCGCATCCGGCGGAGATCTTCATGGGCGACGTGGGTTCGCTGGCGTTGGGTGGCGGCCTGGGCGTGGTGGCCGTACTGTTGAAGCAGGAGATTCTGCTGTTGTTCATCGGCGGGGTGTACGTCATCGAATGCGCGTCGGTGATCCTGCAGGTGGCCAGCTTCAAGCTTCGCGGAAAGCGGATCTTCAAGATGGCGCCGTTGCACCATCACTTCGAGGCCATGGGATGGCCGGAAGAGAAGATCATCATACGCTTCTGGATCGCGGGACTGGTGGTCGCGCTGTTCGCGCTCACTACTCTGAAGTTGAGATGAAACTGGATGGCGCCCGAGTCGTCGTGGTCGGCATCGCGAGGAGCGGAGTCGCGGCCGTGGAGCTGTTGATCGAGAAAGGAGCGAGAGTGCGGGCCGTGGACGCAAAGCCAATAACGGTGTCCGGCATCGAGGTCGAACCGCAGTCCAGCGCCGCGTTTACCGGCGCGGACCTGATCGTGCTCTCGCCCGGCGTGCCCCCGGACGTTGACGTGGTGGATACCGCCCGGCGGCGCGGAGTGCGGGTGATCGGCGACCTGGAGCTCGCGAGCTGGTATCTGCAAGGGGACATTATCGGGATCACCGGCTCCAACGGCAAGACCACCACCACCGCGCTCACGGGCCACATTCTGCAATCGAGCGGCATTCCAGCGCAGGTGGGAGGCAACATCGGCACTCCGCCGGCATCGATGGTGAAGTCGTCACGCGCCGCGCAGTGGAACGTCCTGGAAGTCTCCAGTTTTCAGCTCGAAACCACCGAGTCTTTTCGAGCGCATATCGCGAGCGCGTTGAACGTGACGCCGGATCATCTGGATCGCCACCACACCATGGAGAAGTATGTCGAAGCCAAGGCGCGCCTGTTCGTGAACCAGCACGAGCGAGACTACGCCGTGCTGAACGCCGACGATCCGGTCTGCCGTGAGTTCGCGAAAAGGGGCCGAGGCAGGCCGGTATGGTTCGGCGCTTCGCAGCTCAGGGCTCAGACCATCCTGCTCGACGATCAGCCCCTGATGGAGATCGCGGAAGTTCCGTTGCGCGGCATGCACAATATCGAAAACACGATGGCCGCGGCGGCGATTGCGCGACTCGCGGGCGCGGGGCATGCGCAGATCCGGGTGGCGGTGAAGACGTTTCCGGGCGTCGAGCATCGCCTCGAATTCGTCCGCTTGCTCGACGGCGTCGCCTGGTACAACGACTCGAAGGCGACCAACGTCGACGCGACCTTGAAGGCCATCAACGCGTTTCCCGGCGGATTGTGGATCATCCTGGGGGGCAAGGATAAGAACAGCGACTACTCGGTTCTTGCGGAACCGCTCCGGGCGAAGGCACACGGGGCACCGCTGAACGGCGCGGCGGCCGAAAAACTCGAGGCACAGTTGCGGGGCGTGGTACCCCTGGTCCTGTGCGGCACGATCCAGGCCGCGGTTGGGGAGGCTCGCGCACGCGCGCGGAACGCCGATACCGTTCTGCTCGCCCCGGCCTGCGCCAGCTTCGACCAATTCGAGAACTACGAGCACCGCGGGCGGGAGTTCAAGCGGCTTGTGAGCATTCTATGAACACAAAAACCATTTCACGCAAAGACGCAAAGTTCGCAAAGAAGACAGACCAGTTTCTTCTTGGCGTCTTGGCGTCTTTGCGTGAAATGTTTTTTCCGGAGGCCTCATGGCAAAGCTGAAAACCGACTGGATCCTGTTCCTCACGATCCTGTTTATGGTCGGTTTCGGACTGGTGATGCTCTACAGCGCGTCGAGCGCAGTGGCCGAGTTGCGTTATCGTGTCGAGCCCTACTATTTCTTCCTGCGCCAGCTCATCTGGGCCGTGGGCTCGTTTCTGGTGTTGATGTATTTCAAGCGCAAGGACTACCGCCTGCTCAACACACCGGCGTGGGCCTTTTCGGGCCTGGGTGTAGTGCTGGGATTGTTGGTGGTGGTCTACTTCGCCGATCCGCGCGCGCATCGCTGGTTCCGCATGCCGGGGCTCGGTTCGCTGCAGCCATCCGAATTCGCCAAGCCGGCGCTGATCCTGTTTCTGGCGTATTTTGTGTCCCGCTTTTCGCAGGCGATCAATGACCGGCGCATCCTCCGGCAGGCCTTCGTGGCGGTGGCGATGCTGGCTGTTATGGTCGTGGTCGCCGACCTGGGCACGGCATTGGTGCCCGTGATTACCGCCATCATCGTTTTCTGGGTGGCGGGACTCGAACGGCGCTACATGCTTCGCGTCATGCTATTGGGCGCGGCGCTGGTGGTGGTCGCGGTGCTCTCCAGGGGATATCGGGTGGGCCGGCTGATTTCATATTTCGATCCGGATTACTCGAAGATCGCCCTGATCGATCCGCAAGGCTGGATCAAGTCTTACGTTCAACGATCGAGCAACGTGCGTGACGCCAGCTACCAGCCCCGGCAATCGAAGATCGCGGTAGGTACCGGAGGCGTGCTCGGCGTAGGTCTGATGCAGGGGAAGCAAAAGCTCATGTTTCTGCCCGATGCGCACACCGATTTCATCTATGCCACCGTGGGCGAGGAGCTGGGGCTGTGGGGATCGACCGCCGTATTGGCCGGATTCGTGGTCATTCTGTGGCGCGGAGCGCGGCTGTTTCTGCTCGCCCGCGAGGATTTTGGAAGGTATCTGGCACTGGGCGTGACGGTCTCGATCGTGGTCCAGGCGCTGATCAATATCAGCGTGGTGCTGGACATGGCGCCGACCAAGGGTTTTCCCCTGCCCATGATCAGTTTTGGCGGCAGCTCTTTGCTGAGCACGCTGTTATGCCTGGGAATGTTACTGAGCGTCAGTGAACATGAAGGATGAGCGCGACATTTGTCATGGCGGGAGGCGGTACCGGGGGCCACGTGATCCCGGCCCTGGCCGTGGCGCGAGAGTTGCGCGCGCGCGGTCATGCCGCGCGGTTCATCGGGACGCGTCGCGGATTGGAAGCGAAACTCGTGCCTCCGGAGAATTTTCCCATCGAGTGGATCGAGATCGGCGGACTGAAGCGCGTCGGAGTTCGCCGAACGCTGACCACGCTGGGGGAATTGCCGTGGAGCGTATGGCAAGCGGCGCGCATGCTGGACCGGGCGCGGCCCGCGGCGGTATTTTCCATGGGAGGCTACGTGGCTGGACCCGTGCTGCTGGCGGCGTTATGGAAACGACTGCCGGTGGTCGTGATGGAGCCGAACGTGGTGCCTGGGTTGACGCATCGGCGACTGGCCCGATTCATCACGCGCGCGCTGGTGAGTTTTCCGGAGACGGGCCGCTGGTTTCCCGAGGGGCGGGCCGAGGTCACCGGACTGCCCGTGCGCGAGGAGTTTTTCGCCGTGCCGGTGAGACCGCGGGGCAAGGTGCTGTCTGTGCTGATCACCGGCGGGAGCCAGGGCTCGCGGACCCTGAATCGCGCTGTCGAGCAGAGCTGGCCCCTATGGAAGAGAGGAACCGTTCGCTTGCTGCATCAGACTGGTGCGGCTGCCTACGACGACCTCGCGCCGCGATTTCGCGTCTCCGGTGTGGAGGGAGAGATTACGCCCTTCCTGACCGACATGCCCCGCGCATTTTCCGAGGCGGACCTGGTGGTCAGCCGCGCGGGAATGGGCGCGGTCAGCGAACTCGCGGCCGCCGGAAAGCCCTCGATCCTGGTGCCGCTCCCGACGGCCAGCGATCAGCACCAGTTGCGCAATGCGGAAGCGTTCCAGAAGGCCGGCGCAGCGTGTTTAGTGCTCGATGCGGACATGAACGGAGCGCGGCTGGTCGAAGAGGTGACGCGGCTTTCCACCTTGTTGGGAGAGATGGGCGAAGCGGCCCGGACGTTTGCCCGGCCGGGGGCGGCTATCCGCGCAGCCGACGTTTTGGAGTCCCTGGTTGGCGTAAGCCATTGACATGGCATTGACATAGCCGGGGCAAAGCCGAAACAATACAGTATTGAAATGTTTTTTAAACTCCAGCCCGTTCATTTCGTCGGGATCGGCGGCATCGGCATGAGCGGCCTGGCTGAAGTGCTCCTCGAGCTGGGGTACCACGTGAGCGGATCGGACCTGAAACTGTCGGCGGCCACGGAACGTCTCGCCGCTCGCGGAGCTGTTATTTTCGAAGGGCACGCGGCCGAACACGTATCCGGCGCGAAGGCCGTCGTATTCAGCTCCGCCGTGCGCCCCGACAATCCCGAGGTGGTCGAGGCGCGCCACCTGGCGATTCCGGTGATTCCGCGGGGCGAGCTGCTTGCAGAGTTGATGCGCCTGAAGTATGGCATCGCCATCGCTGGCAGCCACGGTAAGACGACGACCACCTCCATGGTGGCGGCCGTGCTGAATCATGCCGGGCTGGATCCGACGGCTGTAGTCGGCGGACGCGTCGGTATCTTTGGCGGCGCCAACGTGCATGTTGGGAAGAGCGATTTCCTGGTGGTCGAATCCGACGAGAGCGACGGTTCGTTCCTCAAACTGGCGCCGATCCTGGCCATCGTCACCAACATCGACCGGGAACACCTGGACCACTACTCCGGCATCGAACAAATCCGTAGCGCGTTCGCTGAGTTCGTTGGAAGGGTCCCGTTCTACGGCGCGGCCATCCTCTGCCTGGACGATGAGAACGTGCAGCAGATTCTTCCAGCGCTGAACCGGCGAACCCTGACCTACGGGACCAGCGCGCAGTCCAGCCTGCGCATCACCCATGCCTCCACAGGGCATATGGCCAGCGAGTTTCATCTTGAATTTCAGGGGCGCGACCTGGGTTGCTTCCGCCTGCACGTGCCCGGCGCGCACAACGTCCTGAATGCGACGGCGGCGGTCGCCGTTGGCCTGGAACTGGAGATTCCCATCGAGACCATCCGCGAAGCGCTCGCCGCTTTCAACGGCGTCGAACGCCGGTTCCAGGTGCGCGGCGCCGAGCGTGGAATCACGGTGATCGACGACTACGGCCATCATCCGACGGAGATCCGCGCGACGCTCGCGGCGGCGCGGGCCTGCCGGTACGCGCGAGTCCACGCTCTGTTCCAGCCGCACCGCTACACCCGAACCCAGGCGCTAATGGACGATTTCGCCCGGGCGTTTCACCAGGCGGACTCGGTTCACCTGCTGGATATTTACGCGGCCTCCGAACCGGTCATTGAAGGTGTGACGGCGGAAGCGCTGGCGGAGCGAATCCAGGCCTTCGGCCATCGCGACGTTCACTACGCAGGCACGATGGAGCGCGGGATTGAATCGGTGCTGGAGTCCGCCAGACCCGGCGATGCCATTCTGACGCTGGGAGCGGGCAGCGTGTATCAGGCGGGGGAGCGGATTCTGCAGAGGCTGCGATCCTGAATATGGCCCAAAAGGCAAATCCCCGGATCTCGACGACCCGCGTGGTCGTGGCCGTCCTCCTGGTGGGGCTGGTGCTGGTCACTGCGCTCATTGCATTCCATCGCCTGGAGCAGTTCCTGATTCGCGATGCGCGGTTCGCGCTGAACGGATCCGAAAGCGCCCCCGACACGGCCGCAGTCGAAATTGCGGGCGCGACACACACCGCGCGCCGGCAAATCGAGGGCGTATTTGCCGAAGACGTGGGGCGCAGCGTGTACCTCTTGCCCTTGAGCGATCGCCGTGCCAGGCTGCGCGAAGTGGATTGGGTGAAAGACGCGTCGGTGGCGCGTGTCTGGCCGAATCGCGTGGTCGTGAGCATCGCCGAGCGAGCCCCGGTGGCGTTTCTGGCGCTGGGGCATTCGCGTTTCACGCTGATTGACGAAGACGGAGTCATTTTGCCGATCACGGCGGCCCGCTTCGCGCTGCCGGTGCTGACCGGGCTGCGCGCCTCCGATCCCTTGCCCGAAAGGCGCGAGCGGGTGCACCGCATGGTGCGTCTCACGCGGGAGCTGGGCGACATGACCGCCCGGATTTCGGAGATCGACGTCTCCGACCGCGACAACCTGAAAGTGTCCGAGCCCTATCAGAAGCGCGTGGTGACGTTGCTGCTCGGCGACCATAACTTCGCCGTGCGGTACCAGAATTTCGTGACTCATTACGCCGATATCAAGCGGCGCCTGCCCGGCGCGACGACGCTCGATCTGCGGCTGGAAGACCGGATCACGGTGGTGGAATAGATGGCCTCGAAAACCCAGCTCGCGGTTGGCCTGGATGCTGGCAGCTCCCGCACGCGATGTATCATCTGCGCGCTCGATGGGGACCAGATCCGCTACCTGGGGCATGGCCTGTCGCAAGGCGCGGGCTGGGGAAAGGGGCGCGTGACCGATCAGGACGCGCTCGCCGAATCGATCCACGCCGCGGTGGCCGACGCCGAGCGCGGCGCGCGGGTGTCGGTGGAAGCGGTAACGGTTGGCGTTGGCGGCATGAGCATTGGCGGGGCGCAGAGCCGCGGGCTTTACGAATTTGGCCGGCCGCGCGAGGTGGATGTGGAAGACCTGGCTTACGCGGTAAAGCTGGCCGGCGATGTGCGCCTGGGGCGCGACCGCATGCTCTTGCATGTCCTGCCCCAGGATTTCACGCTCGACGGCCGCGCCGGCTATCGCAAGCCGCACAAAGGAGTCTGCTCGCGCCTGGAGGCCAACGTCCACATCGTCACCGGCTCCTTCCAGGAGCATCAAGCCGTGATCTCGGCGGCGCACCTGGCGGGTCTGATGGTGGAGGAGACGGTGTTCGAGCCGATGGCCGCCGCGTACGCCTGCCTGTATCAGGAAGAGCGCGCACGCGGCGTGGCGCTGGCTGATTTGGGACTGGATTCGACCGACCTGGTGATCTATGATGGCGACGCTCTGCTGCTCGCCACCAGCGTTCCGGTGTGGGCCGACCACTTGACGCGCGACATCGCCTCCGTCTTCAAGGTCACTTATGAAGACGCCGAGTGCTTGAAGCAACAATACGGCTGCGCGCTGCTCGGCCTGACCTCGGACTCGAGCCTCATCGAAGTGCCGTCGCCCGAGGGCCGTCCTCCGCGGGAAGCCCGGCGCAGCGAGCTGAACGAGATTCTGGAAGCGCGCGCCGAGGAGTTGTTCCTGTATGTGCGCGCCGAGCTGCAGCGGGTTGGAATGGAGCGAAATCTGCTCGAAGGCATCGTGCTGACGGGCGGCGGCGCTTTGTTGAACGGCATGTGCGACATGGCGGAGCGGGTCTTGAATTGCCAGGCCGGCAACGGACTGGCGAAGGGATTTGGCGATTGGCCGGAAGAACTGAAGAGCCCGGTGTGGACCACGGCGGCCGGGCTCACCCTGTATTCGGCGAAGTTGAAATTGCATCAGCCGCCGCGGCGGCGGATGTCGGGCTTGATGGGACTGGTGGTGAAGTAACGCAAGCCCCTGGCTTGCAACTCAAAGGAGGAAACAGATGGCACTCGATGCGTTGAAGTTCGTGATTCAGGATGAAGTGGCGCCCAAGACCAAGATTCGCGTCTTCGGCGTGGGCGGCGGAGGATCGAACGCGGTTGCGCGCATGTTGAATGAGGGTCTGAGCGGTGTCGAGTTTTGCGTGCTCAATACCGACGTGCAGGCGCTTTCCGCCTCGCCGGTGCCGAATCAACTGACGATCGGCTCCAAGGTCACCAATGGGCTGGGGGCGGGCTCCGATCCGGCGGTCGGCCGTCAGGCGGCGCTCGAAGACACCGAGAAAATCATCGATCTGCTGGAAGGCGCGGATATGGTGTTCGTCACGGCGGGTCTGGGCGGCGGAACGGGAACCGGCGCGGCGCCAGTGGTGGCGTCGCTCGCCAAGGAACTGGGGGCGCTGACCGTGGCCGTGGTCACCAAGCCCTTCGGTTTCGAAGGACCCAAGCGGCGCAAACAGGCTGACCAGGGCCTTGCGGAGCTGGCCAGCGTGGCCGATACCGTGATTACGATTCCGAACGATCAGCTCTTGGATCTGGTTCCCAAAGGGACCAGT
>JBGPHB010000014.1:0-14790 GCA_041484155.1 Bryobacteraceae bacterium | reverse complement strand
CCAACGCGATTTCGGCCATCTCCGTCGTCGGCGCGATTCTCGTCACCGGCGCTGGCGAAGCTACCACCTTGACTCGCGTGCTGGGTTGCGTGGCCGTGGTCGCCTCCACCATCAACATCGTCAGCGGATTCCTGATTACAGACCGTATGCTGAAGATGTTCCGCAAGAAACCCGACAGCAAGGGCGCCCGCGGATGACGGGACAGATCTGGCAAGTTACCTACATCATCGCGGCCCTCTCGATCATCGGGTCCATCAAGTGGCTCAGTTCTCCCGTGACGGCGCGGCGCGGAGTGCTCGCCGGACAAATCGGCATGCTGCTGGCGGTGATCGGGACGCTGCTGCGTCATGAGGTGGTCAACTACGAATGGATTCTGATCAGCATTTTCATTGGCGCCGCCATCGGCGCGCCCCTCGCGTATTTGATGCCGATGACTTCGGTGCCCCAACTGACCGCGCTCTCGCACGCGTTCGGCGCGCTCGCGGCGGCTCTGGTCGGAACGGCTGAGTACTACCGGTATTTCTCGGCCGGCCTCCCGATCCCCAGATTCACCATGGCCGCGCTGGTGATCGAAACGGTCCTGGGCTATCTCACCTGTACGGCCAGCATCATGGCCTTCGGCAAATTACAGGAGATCGTGCCCACCCGCCCGATCACCTATCGCGGCCAGAATATCGTGAACCTCGCCCTGTTCTGCTTCGCGCTTGGGCTGGGCGTGTGGATGATCGTCGAGCCCACGCCCGCGTGGGTATTCCCCACTTTCACCGGGCTCTCACTGCTGTTCGGCGTCCTGCTTATTATTCCGATCGGCGGCGGCGACATGCCCACGGTCATCGCCCTGCTGAACTCCTACGCCGGTGCGGCTTGCGCGGCCATGGGTTTCGCGCTGAGCAATCGCCTGTTGATCGTCGCCGGCGCGCTCAATGCCGCCTCGGGCTTTATTCTCTCGGTGATCATGTGCAAGGCGATGAACCGTTCCTTCTTGAACGTCCTGTTCGGCGCGTTCGGACAAGTCCAGGAAGGGATCGCGGCCCAGGCGTCCACCAAGCCCGTGCATTCGGCCACCGCGGAAGACGCTGCGGCGATTATGAGTGGCGCTCGCACGGTGATCGTGGTCCCGGGTTACGGCATGGCGGTGGCCCAGGCGCAGCACAAATTGAGGGAGCTCACCGACGCGCTTACGGCACGCGGAGTGGAGGTCCGGTTTGCCATCCATCCCGTGGCGGGTCGCATGCCCGGACACATGAATGTCCTGTTGGCGGAAGCCGACATCCCGTATGACCGCTTGCACGAGATGGAAGACATCAATCCGGATTTCGGGGAAACCGATGTCGCCCTCGTGATCGGCGCCAACGATGTCGTCAACCCGGCTGCCCGCTACGACAAAACCAGCCCGATCTACGGCATGCCGATCCTGGACGTGGACAAGGCCCACACCGTAATGATCATCAAGCGCGGCATGAGTCCCGGCTTTGCCGGCATCGATAACGAGCTGTATTACATGGACCGGACCCTCATGCTCTTCGGCGACGCGAAGACCTTCGTAGGCGACATTGTGAAAGAGCTGCCGGTTCTCTGACGGCAAGCCCCGCCCGTCAGTGTCAGTGTGAAAAATTGTTTCCTCAGCCCGCTCCCTCATGGTCGCGGTTCGGTAAGTGGCTGATTGCCCAAAGTGCCGACACCGAACCGCGACCGTGAGGGAGCGGGCTGAACAACAACGAAGGCGCGGGACAATAGAACGAGTTCACACGGTCAGCGGCCTACACTATCGCATACCTGGCAAGAAAGATGGACCCGCAACCTCAATGAGACGTGCTACTCTTCTCGCCTCCATCTAGCGATACCGATCCGCTGAGGCCTTGGGGAAGTGCGGTGGAGATCTGAAAGCTAAAGCTCGGGGATGACCAACTACTGGTGATCGTATTTCCAGACAATTGGACATCGAGCTCTTTTCGAAGAGGCTCAGGGTCTTTGGACCTCCAGCGACCCTCGATCTTAGGCCGGAACGAGCCGGTTTTGGCGGTGGCGGCGCCGGCCCCCTTCACCTCGTCCACTCTCACGAACAAGCCGGAGGAACAATCCTGGGGGGCAGTGTGATGCGCATCCACCACTTCGCCGGGCCGGACTCCCAGCGCCCGATCGCCTTGAGCCTGGGCGCCACGCAGCAAGGCGGGCTCGGCTGCCCAGGTTAGATCGACGGTTTTCTGGTAGGTGTTCCGAAGTTGAACGTCCCACAGGTAGCGGTTGGCGAATTCGTTGAAGCCACTGCACCGCTCGCGAACCTCGATGCCTTGGTACACCGGGTCGGGCTTCCACGCGCTCCAGTTTTGCGCGCTAAGCAGAGAAGATGCAAGAGCTATAACGGATAACAACCTTGGCATGCGGGTACCTCCCTATTAGTTTATAGCCCGCTCCCGGGGCTTGTCATTGGTCTTGACGGGTACTCCCTGCCGGAATTGAAGGCCGTCTTCATCGTTCCACGCCACCAGGTAGCAGTTCGGGCAGAGGTGCAATTGTTGCAACGACAGGCGTTCGTCAGCCGTTTCGATCGCTTCCATCTCAGCGCCGCACTTTGGACAAGTATGAGCTGCCACCAGCGCCACCATTCCCGTAAGTCTCCATTTAGAAGACGCCACGCGGATGGAAGTCGTTTCTCGCGAAGTCCATTTCTTCAAGAATTCGAGAAGTAGACGCGAAAAAATTGTCTTCTCAGCCCGCTCCCTCACGGTCGCGGTTCGGTATCGGCCCTCTGCGCAATCAGCCACTTACCGAACCGCGACCGTAAGGGAGCGGGCTGATTCCCCACTAAGTAAGGTCAACTATGAGAAACGATCTGCGACGCCAGATCGTCTCTTGATACGTGCGCTGCCATAGGGGGATATGCAAGGCCGCCGCTGCGGCGCTGCTGTTGTGTTTCCCGAGCGCCGAGCTGATGGCCCAGCGGAACGGCGGTCGCCGAGTGGCCCTCAACGGTCATATTCATCCCAAGGCTCTGCCTGAAAACGACCAAGGACCAGTGGAGTCCTCTTTAACGATCCCGTCGGTTACCCTGGTGCTGAAGCAATCGGCCGCCCAGCAGGCCGAATTGGACAAGCTCCTGGCGGAGCAGCAGGACCCGTCTTCCCCCAACTATCATCGGTGGCTAACGCCGGAGGAATACGCGGACCGCTTCGGCGCTAGCCCGGACGACGTGAGCAAGGTGGTTTCGTGGTTCGAGCAACAGAACCTGACCGCAACTGCCATTGCCCGCGGGCGGAATTCAGTTACCTTGCGTGGCTCGGCCGCGGACGTTGGACGCGCCTTCGGCACCGAATTTCATCGCTATCAGGTGGACGGCAGAATGCACTTTGCCAACGCGACCGCACCGTCCGTTCCCGAGCCTCTCGACGTGATCGTGACGCGGATTCACGGGCTTAACGACTTCAGGCTGGAGCCGAAACGAATTTCGTTGCACCCGGCATACACCTCCGGCAGAGGCAATCATTACGTGGCTCCCAATGACTTGGCCACCATCTACAACATAAATCCGCTCTACGGCGCCGGCATCGACGGCTCCGGGCAGAAGCTGGTGGTGGTGGGCCAGACTCAGATCGATCCTTCGGATATCCAGCAGTTCCGCGGCTACTTTAGCTTGCCGGCGAATGATCCTCAGGTCATCCTGGTCCCGAATCTAAGGGATCCCGGCGTCAGTTCGGACGACTTGGTGGAAGCGGACCTGGATCTTGAATGGACCGGTGCGGTGGCGCGGAACGCACGCATTATTTATGTCTATTCGTTCGACGTCATGGACGCTGTCCAATATGCCATCGATCAGAACCTTGCGCCCGTGCTGAGCATGAGCTACGGTCTCTGCGAAGCGGAGACCTCGTTCTCCGACGCACTCACGTTGCAATCCTGGGCCAGACAAGGCAACGCCCAGGGCATGACCTGGTTTTCCGCTTCGGGCGATTCGGGCGGGGCCGACTGCGCCTCCGGACTATCGAGGTCCACCATAGGGCTAGGTGTCGATGTCCCCTCCAGCATCCCGGAAGTCACCAGCGTCGGTGGAACCGAGTTTAGTGAGGGGGCTGGCGCATACTGGAACAGCTCAAACGATAGCAATCAGGCTTCGGCAGTATCCTACATTCCGGAAATCGTCTGGAACGATGGCACGCCAGGCAGCCCGGCGGCATCCGGAGGCGGGGCCAGCGATTTTTTTCTCAAGCCCTCCTGGCAGACCGGCAAGGGAGTGCCCAACGACGGCGCCAGAAGCGTTCCGGACGTCTCCCTGTCTGCTTCCGCCAATCACGACGGATTCTTGATTTACAGCGGCGGCAGTCTTCAAGTAGTCGGCGGAACGTCCGTTTCGGCGCCTTCGTTCGCGGGAATCGCGACGCTGCTCAACCACCGCCTGGTTTCCAGCGGCATACAACCCAGCGCCGGACTGGGGAACATGAATCCGAAACTCTATAGCCTGGCGCAGACCACCCCCGGCGCCTTTCACGACATCACGGCGGGGAACAACATCGCCACCATCACGTGTTCTGCGCGAGAGCGAAATTGCGTCCCGGGTTCCTATGGTTATGATGCCGGTCCGGGATACGACCGGGCCACCGGACTCGGCTCGGTGGACGCTTACAGCCTGGTGGTGGCATGGACGGCGGCAAGCGGCTCGTTCACCCGCGGCACGTCCAACATGGTGCTCACTTCGAACGCCAGTAGCATCCTCTCGGCGGATAGCGTTGCGATCACCGCGACGGTGACGAGCGCCAACGGCGGTACGCCCACAGGCGCCGTGACGTTGTACCTCGGAAGCGCTTCGCTGGGAGCCGCCACACTCGCCGGGGCCGGCGGGACCGCGACCGCGACGGTGCTCGTGAGTGGCGCGAAGTTGCCGGTAGGCGCCGATACGATTACCGCACAATATAGCGGCGACACATCCTACAATGGCGCTACCGCGTCGATCAGCATTACCGTTACGTCCCCCGCCCCGGGGTTTCCTTCGATCTCCGGAGTGGTCAGCGCGGCGTCCTTCCGGCCGGTGTATGCTCCTGGAATGATTTTGAGCGTCTTCGGCGCGCAACTTGCGCCCTCAACCTGGAGCGCGGCGGGCGTGCCTCTGCCCATGCAACTGGCGGGCGTTTCGGCCACCATCAACGGAGTCGGCGCGCCGCTGTATTACGTTTCGCAGGGACTATTGAACATCCAGATCCCCTACGAGACAAGCCCTAACACAACGGCGGTTGTGACGGTCAATAACAACGGGCAGACCGCGTCCACCTCTTTCGCGGTCGCGGCGGCGGCCCCGGGCATCTTCACGGGTTTGGGCGGCGTGCTCGTTCCTACTAAGAGCGCGGCGCGTGGCCAGATTATCCCCTTGTTCATTACGGGACAAGGCGCAGTCTCGCCGCCGATTCCCACCGGTTGGGCGCCGGTTTCCGGGACACCGATCACGAGCCTCCCGAAGCCGTTGCAAACCGTCAATGTGACCGTGGGCGGCGTGCCGGCGCCCGTCCAATTCAACGGTATTCCGCCGGGGCTGGTGGGTGTCGCGCAGATCAATTTTCAAGTACCAGCGGAGGCTTCGCCGGGAGTACAGCCGGTGGTGGTAACAGTGGGTGGCGTTTCCAGCGCGCCGGCCAGCTTGACGGTGCAGTAGGTCTGCCGAACGTTACCTTTCCATGGTGCCCGCGCAGGTCGGGGCGCCACAGCGGCAACGCGTGCTCTCCCCTGAGTTCGAGAAGTTGTAGTCGATGGTGAGTTCCTCGCCGGGCTGGATCACTCGCAGGCTCATATACAGAATGTGACTCTTCATCACCCGGCTGATCAGGTTCGGTTCGCAACTGTGATTGATGATTTCGGCTCCGCTGCCCCCGAACGCCCCATCGATGACCCAGTAGCGGTCCAGCCCGAAAAGGTAAGTCCAGGCGTCGTTATCCCTGCGCTTGGCTTCTTTCCGGTTGATGCGTTCGCCGGTATATTCGATCACCTTACGATTCACCGGAATGGGTTCTTCGGCGTAGACTCCGTAGCGATGGATTTTGGATCGGCGGATCGAGAGCTTGAAACCGGCGTAGCGCGGGTCCAGGCGCGGACTTCTAACCATGGTTCATCTGGCGCGACCGTGCCGGGCCTCGTCGAGTTTCGAGCGGTATGCTCTTTTGCATCGGAACCAGTTTCGCAGATTCCATTAGACTCAAGTGAATGAGCCCGCTGTTCACCGTTCTTGCCGCGACCGCACTGGCTGTTCCGGCCGCCGATCCGCTTTACGAAAGCGCGCGGCGCAAACTGGACCTCATTGAATCGCGTCAGGCGAAGCCCGGGTCTGTGTTCAACTTCACGCCCGGCGAGATCAATGCCTGGGCGCCTATTCGCGTGCCGGAGTACGTGCCGGCGGGGGTTCGTCACCCACGGATCGAGCTGGGTGTCGAAACCGCCACGGGCTACGCGCTGATGGATCTGCTGAAAATGCATGAGACCTCCAATTGGCTGATGACCCGGTTGATCGAGGGAGAGCGGCCGGTGAAGGTCTCGGTTCGGGTGCGCTCCGGCGGCGGCCGCTGCACAGTGGACTTGTTGCGGGTGGAAGTATCAAATGTCGTAGCCAGTGGCGCGGTGCTCGACTTTCTGGTCAAGACGTTTTTTGTGCCGATGTACCCGGACGCGAAGATCAATGAGCCTTTCGATCTCGATTACAACATCGATCGGATCGAGGTGCGGCCGGCGGGGGTCAGGGTCACGATAAGAAAATAGCCGGAAAGACTCGTTCAGCCCGCTCCGGTGTCGGCACTTTGCGCAATCAGCTACTTACCGAACCGCGACCGTGAGGGAGCGGGCTGAGGAAACAATTTTTCACTCTATTGCAGGGCTCCTCGCACGTTTGCAAGCCCCGCCCGTCAGGGCGGGGTTTACGCCCGCAGTATCCACCAGAAGCTGACGATAAATGCGGTCGGGTTCAGGAACGTGCCACGCTCGCCCTTCCGATGTGTTTCGAGTTGACGCCGGACCAGATCGAGTACCTGGTCAGCTTGATCCAGTCGTCTTACGTTTAGGTGCGTCCAAGCCGGAGCCTACCAGGTCGAGTACCGGCAAGCCGCTCTTCGCGATACGGCGCGCCAGATCGGCTTGCGGTTTCTGGGCCACCACCAAGTGGTCGGCCCAGGCGAGCAACGTATCCACCTCGGCGTCGAGGAGCCGTCCGACATGGGGAATTGCGTTCAATATGAAATTGCGGTTGCTGCCGTAGATGCTGTCCAGTTGAATGTGCGGATCGTAGACCCGGACCTCGCGACCCTTCCCGATCAAGGTCTCCAGCAACGTCACTACGGGGCTTTCCCGAAGGTCGTCGGTGTTCTCCTTGAACGCCAGGCCAATGACGCCGAGGCGGCCGTTCAAATCGAGAACGGATCGAATGGCCCGCTCGAGATGACGGTCGTTGCTGGGCAGCGCGGACTCGAGCAGCGGCAGCTTCAAATCCAGACGCGAAGTGCGATAGTTCAGAGCCCGCAGATCCTTGGGCAGGCAGGAACCGCCGAAAGCAAAGCCAGGTTTGAGATACGCCGCCGAGACATTGAGTTTCCGGTCCTGGCAAAGCGTGTCCATGACCTCCTGGCCATCCACTCCCAGGTGATCGCACAACGAGCCGACTTCATTGGCGAAGGCGACCTTCGTCGCGTGGAACGCATTGCACGCGTACTTGATCATTTCAGCCGTACGCAACGATACCAGGCAGGGCTCGATCTGCAGCGAAGCGTAAAGGCTCGCCACGCGCCGCACGGACTCAGCCTCGAGTCCGCCGACGACCAGCAGCGAGGGCTCCATGAAATCCCGCACCGCGCATCCTTCTCGCAGGAACTCGGGATTGGACACTACGGTGACTCCCGCGTGGTCTGCCAGCGCCGGCAGAACTACCTCCTCGCAAGTCCCCGGAAAAACCGTGCTTCGAATCGCAACGATCAGGGGCCGTCCGCCCTTACCCTTCAGGCACTCGGCAATTTCCTGGATCACGCGCCGAAGCTGTTCCAAACCAAGATTGCCATTGCGCTCCGACGGAGTGCCCACACAGATCAGGGCGACGTCGGCGCCCTCCAGCGCTTCGCTTGCCGAGCCACAAGCGGACAGCCGCCCATTGCGAACCGTGGCTTGAACGATCTCTTCCAGGCCCGGCTCATAAAACGGCGCCAGTCCGTTTCGGACGTTATCGACTTTGTGCTGATCCGGATCGACTCCGATGACGCTGTGGTCCAAGCGGGCCAAACACGCCGCGGTGACGCAACCCACATACCCCAGCCCAAACACGGCGATCCGTGACCGTTCGTTTGACTCTTCCACATTTATCATTTTAGCGTCCGACCTCAGTCCTCATTTAGGTACAAGAAGAATTCTCGACCCGACTTTCTTCGCGATCCGATAGTTCTGCTTGATAAACTCCAGCGCCGGAAATTTCCAATCCCTGTCGACGTCGTTGTGCGGCGGGCGCCACACGAGTTGAGGAGCCGGACACCGGTAGCCGTCCAATCCATAACTGGCTCCAAGATTCGGCAGGTCTTGCGCGATCACTACTCTGGGCGGCCGCGTCCGCACCCCCTCCAAATCCTGAGCCAGGTATTCTGCAGTTATCGAAAGGTGTTGGAATTGAGTGCTAAATATCGGACTGGCATGCCGGCTGGCGAAGTTGATGCCGCCGCCATGAGGAATGTCCAGAATGGTGTCCGAAGCCACGGTATTTTCCGTCACAAAGCGGTATATTTCAGCGTTGGTATCGTATTCAGACAGTCGAATGTTTCCAGCCGCTGTAGACAGAGTTCTGTACGGCGCGTCCGACAGCAAGGTTGAATACGTTCCGCCAAGCCGGGCCAGCGCGTAGAGCAGGATCAAACCGGCCACGCTCGCGCCCGGCCAGGCACGGATGCCCGGCTCCAGATCCCCTCCCGCGCCGCCTTGTTGCAGCCATCGCCACATCAAAAAGGGAGCCAGCAACAGGAAAAATGGATTGCAGATTGCGGACACCTGGGTGGTGTCTTGGATGGTTGCATCAAACAACCCTCGCGTGGACATCACCACCGGCATGGTGAGCACGAGCAATGTCTGGATTGAGCCGGCGGTTGGCCGCTCTCGACCGAAGAGCGCGCGAAAAACAAGATACAGCCACCAGACGATCGAAGTCCACATCACCGGCAATAGAACAGGGGTCGTCCAAAGCACGCTCGGAACCACGGACTTGACCTTCTCCAAAATCGAGACACCGCTAGTCAGCACGCTCCAATTCAAGTATGCAACGTAAGTCGCGTACACCAATGCGCCGGACGCCGCGATCGCCAGCCAGCGGGAATACTGCTTGCCAAATCGAGCCCTGAATTGCCGATAGCGCGTTAGCGATAGAATCGCGGCGATGAAGGCGGCCTCCCCAAGCGACGCGATTCCGCCGAAAACGCCCAATCCGGTGGGCCACCAGGGGCAAGAAGATGAAGCGAGACCATAACCTGACATGCCGGCAAACATGTTCCCGAAACCTGTCCAGGCCCCCGTGGCCACGTATGCGGCGACAGCCGGTAAGGTGCACGCCAGGAATAGCTTGGCGTAATGCCAAATCCATTCGCTTGCGGAGCGGCCGGCGAACCAAAGCGTTCGGTCTCCCAGCGCCAGAAGCGCGAGCGCGCTATAGCTCGCCACCAGACCTTCTGGCTTACTGAAAATCGCAAGAAAGGCCCCGAGTGTCATTGCGGCCCAACTACGCGGGTTCAGCTGGCCACCCCGCAAGTAGTCGAGCATCCCCAGCAGCAGCAAGAGGCATCCTGCCGCTGCGATCTGCAACGCTGGAACGTACGTGAGAAATGTAAATAATCCGAAATAAGTTTGGCTTGTGGCGCAAACCACCAGAAGCAAAAACATCGACGGTAAATGCAACCAGCGGGGCAGAATCTGGCGCACTAAAAGATAGCCGAGAATGACCACTGCCAGCGAAATAACATCGATGAAGGATTGAGTAACGATGAAGGTGGCGCCAAACAGCCTCTCCGTCCAGCCCTGCAGCAATACCGATAAAGGCGGGTACGGCCAAGCGAAGTCTCGATACGGAACTCCGCCATCAGCGACTCTCCCGGCGTCGAAAATCCAGCGCGCCGGATCGCCCCAGACAAGCGTATCCAATTTCAACCAACGGAGATACGCGAACGCGCTGCAGGCGGCCAGGATGACCAGGATATTCGGGAGATCGGCGCCCCTGCGCTGGTCGCCATCCGGTTCAAGAGCAGCGGCTGGACGATTCAGCGATCCGCTGACTGGCGATGGCAAACGTCGTCCCTTCTCCTGTGGCCTCCTGACTATTTTACCATTACCGCGCCCGGCCTTCCAACAATTTGGCCGGAGTCAGGCTCGCGGCCGGCGCGCCCGATAAGCGTCGCCCCGGCTGGCTGACCGCGGCCACCTGCATCGGCTCGGATGCCACGACGTTGCCCGAGCCATCCAAATGATCGACGACATAGTACAGAACCCGGTTGCTCAGCGCCGGAATGGAAATTGAACACACGGTCTGGTCAGGGCAGTTTTGACGAGTCACAGCCTCGTTAGTGAAGCTGTATGGGTCGGTCGGACTGCCGCTCGGAATTTCGGTCGAGCAATCCTGAGCGTAGCGTGTGCAACGCAACAGGTGTTGGCTGTCGCCGTTCTCCAAATAACCGAACCGTGCCCGGATTTTGGACGCTCCAGGCACGCCCGTGGCCGTGACCGGAATTCTCACGAAAGTTGTCCGATTCACGCTGTCGATCGGGATCATGGGAGCGATACGATACGCCAGCCACTCCGGATGGACTCCATCCAGCCAGTCGCTCGGGCAGAACATGAATGCCGCTTCTGGTGTTACCCGGCAGTTGGAAAACTGGTATTGCAGTCCGGGCAGAGAATCGGCATATCCGAACTTTCGTCCCGTCACCCCGCTGGCGTCGACAACGTCGATTCGGAACTGCACGACCTGGCCTGCCCATGGGGACATCTGGAAAATGCAGGGAATACTTTGAGCGTTTTGGTTACTCGCGCACCTCGGCGCGATGTCGATCTTGGAGGCCGTGACGTAGATGTTGCCTGGAGAAGATCCTTGAAAACACTCGTTCGGCTGGAACGCCCGGCAGAAACTGTAATCCGGAAGGTCCGCGGTGTTTCCAGTTGCCGGACCGCTCACTTCATTCAGCAGATACCGTCCCACATTGCCGAAAAGTGGTAGTCGCTTATAGTCCGGTGGCCCGGAAGCGCAGCACTCCGTCACCAGATAGCTCTTGCTAGTGCCGGCCACTGGCGAGACCGTCATCTGGCCGAAACCCGAGCCGCCGTTCAACTCCGAACCAGTTCCCGCCGACGGATTGATGTGGCGGAAGTCAACCATGAATGGAGGGACCGCCGCGCCCTGGGAATACGTTCCATTGTTGTACGACTGCGTCAACGCACCACTCAGGCCCTTAAGACTACCGTCGAAGGATGGAAAATACTGAGCCGAAGGCGTCATTGGCTTGAACAATAAATCCCGCACCGTCGAGTTGTACGCACCCGCGTACTGGGGCGAGGAAGCGCCCACATAGTTAAATAGTCCGTCCGACGTCCCAGGCGCGACCGAGCCATGCGAGGCCGTTCTTGTCGGACTGTCTTTGGCCCAGTGCGCTGTGGGATCGGAGAGATCCAGCGCCATGGCCGTGCTGCCTCCGGCGCTGTTCGTCGGAGCCATGAACAGATTCCACTGATTAGGGTGCGCGTCCGCCTCGAATTTCTCATCACAGCAGTTGAAAAGCGGCGTCAAATAGTTGTGCCCGGCCCAGCGGAGGGTCCACAGATTGATGTCGTTCACCGCGTTGTACTGAATCGACAAAACCACCAGCGTCTCACCGGTCGGCCCAACATCGGTATACATCCAGTCCCCTACAGCCAGATCCTGAAGCTTCGACCAATTCGCGTTGTTCAGACCAAGACCTGCCGTGGTGCAGGGAAACTGTGTTTTCTCGGTCTTGCCTCCTGGGAAGACGAACGTGGTATTCGGCGTGTGAGAACACGGCGGAGAGGAAACCTTCAATTGAACGCAGTTTGGCGTGCCAGAGAGACTGGCGTACGGCGCGGGCAGATTGCTGGGACAGTTGTACGCTTCATTCCATGCCAGCGACGAGTTTGTGCTCCAGGCCGGAATCGCGCCGAAGCCCGCGCGATTGACCTGGGTGACCTGCATCTGGAAGGCATTGTTGAATACGAAACTGCGATTCCCCGTATCCACCAGCGGATCGACCGTCAGGAATCGCCATGTGCCCATGGAAAACGTAAGCGAGTGTGCACCGCCCCAGCGCAGTTCTCCGTCGCTCCAGCTATCGCGCACGGTCCGCAAGGTTCCGGTTGCGGTGTCGAACCCAGCCGTGAGGTTGAGATTGTTCTGAGCATTGGAGACCGCGGCGGCAAAGTATCCACCGGATACCATCCCGAAAAAGAGACTTCCTTGGACGATCCAGCTGGTGTCGAATTCTGGATGAGCCAACCCCACGGTTTGTCCGAGGAGGTTCTGCCCAGTGAGATAGGCGTTCTTGATCTGGGTAATGAGATCCTTCCCCGAGGCGGCCGGAGTCAGGTTAGTGTACTGGAAACAGTCGTCTCTCAAACTCGTGCCGGCATAGTTGCCGAACCCGGGATATGGGATGAAAGTCACATACCCGGCGCAACCCGCTAACGTCTCGTCGTAGGTGAGCTTCCAGGCATGCCCCACCGCGGATGTAAACATGCTCTGGCCATCCACGCCATCGAAAGCCGGACTCAACATCGTGACATTGTTGCCGCCAAAGTTGTCCCCTGATCCATGGAAGCTAGCGCTGCCCCCGGGTTTAGACAGCAGGGAGAGGAATCGGTATTCAGCCCGTACCGAGCCGTCCGCGTTGAACGGGACCCACAGCCCAGCCGAGGAGAACCCGGGCGTGGACGAAACATATACCAGATAACCATTCAGTGGAGGATTCAGCGTCTGTAACCCATCCGCGGTCTTCGAAACCGCGACTGCGACCGGATTCACCATGGCAACATCCCCATTGCAACAGGCGTTCATGACCGCGGAAGACGCGAAGTTGATTCCCAAGCTGACGCCGACCGCGCTTCCATTGGCGCTCTTGGTGACCACGACGCCGAAATTTGCTCCGCTGTAGGCGGATCCTGTCAGCGCGCCGGGGTCCTCCATGATGGTAAGCTTCGTGGAACTTTGAATGGACGCGATGTGATCGTAAACGCCGTTGATCAAAATCGGCGTTCCCGGAACCCAATCCGTATTGAAGTAGTTTTTCGAACTAGTGGGGCTCTGAAGTGTCACAACCGATTGAGCGACGTTTACCGTACCGCTAGGCGGCCCAATCATGTGCCGCTTCGGAGACGTACCCCATCCCAGGAATGGTGGGTTCGGCTTGAGCTGCGGATAGGTCCCCACCTTCACGGGTGAGCCCGTCGGGCAGGCCGAGGTGGTCACCGGGTTCCCGATCACCGTCTGGCCGCCATCCTGTGACAATTGAAGTGTGAGCGCGATGCCGGCCTGCGCGCCATTCCCGCACCACACGTCGAACGAGATATCGTCCAGGGTACAGTCCGGTGACCAGCCGGCGTACGAACCGCCGCATTGCGAATTGAAGCTGGCCAGCGGCAGAAACGCCTTGTCGTTGGAACCGCCCGTGCCGGTTGCAAAAGACACACCATTCTTCCCGAGGTTGGCCAGTGACGCCCATTTCCCGGTTCCGCTCGCGTCGATGGGTGTGCCGAGGGCGGAACCGCTGTTGGCCGCGGCCGTGAATCCGGTGAAAATCTGGCCCGGGCTTGTGACCCGCCAAAACTCCACACCCGTGATCGGATCGACGTAACTCTGTTGTTGGTTCGTCCAGTCGATCGCCGGATAGTCGCGATTGCCGAATTTGGAAGCATTGAACGGAACCGGGTCCGGAGCGGTGTTTCCCCAGGGGATCGATTGGGTCGAGAAGGTCCGTGAGATTTCGGCGTCAGTTCCGCACGTCACGCCGATCCAGTACGGTGAGGCCTGCGCCAGGGCGTCGTCCCCTTTCCGCGTTCCAAGAACGAAGGTATGCCGGTTCCCGGCGATCATGGAGCCGGCGCGGGCGTCCGTGTTTCCGTTGTCCGCCAGATCCTGGATGTTCGAGATGAAACTGTTGCCGCGCGAGGCACGATAAGAACAAGGTCCGCTTTGATCCGTGTTTACGACGATCCTGGCCTGCATCTGCGTGGGATCGATCGAGACGATGGACGTTGCTGCGAACAGGGGACTTACTAGGAAGAATAGGATCGCATTCAGAAGCTTACACATGAAACCTGTCTCTTTCTGCTTATTAGTCTACGATGGCTCCGCCTACCAGGACGTTACGGCCACGCGTCGCCATGAATTCTGTCCGACACATACGTAATAGAACGACGTATCCGCCGCCCAGGAACCGGGGTCACATGCTGAACTGGACGTCGCCGGCGGAGTGGTCCGTTGCCCGGCGAAAGCCGTATCCAGACTGAGAACCGTTTTTCCCGATACTTCGGCGCTGATCAACCCGGTTCCCGCGGACGCATTCTTCAGACTCAAAAACGCCCGCTGATCCAACCCGCCGTTCGAATCCCAGGCGCCGCTGGTTGCCGACCACGTGAACAGCGGGATCGCATCGGCCGGAAATGCGGTCACGCCGCTTTGAGCGGTGCATCCGGACACGCAACTCACCGAGAGGCTGTGCCCCACCGTCAGCGCGCCCAAGCTGGAGATGTAGATAAAGGCGAGGCCCGTTCCCGCGGAAATGGAAACCGTGGCGCCGCTCAGAT
>JBGPHB010000013.1:0-14848 GCA_041484155.1 Bryobacteraceae bacterium | reverse complement strand
CCGGCATCCACCAGCGCCCCACAATTTCCGGCTTCGTAATGTTCTGCAAGTCGACCATGCAGAGAATGTGATCGGTGAACCCATCGAAGTGCGCCGCAACCGCCGCGTAGCGTCCGCCCGCCCACCACAGGCGATTGATGCCGAGGCCCGGCATTTCCAAAAACGCGATCTCTCTCATCTCGGCGGGACGGGAAATATCGTGAATGCTCAGGCCGGATCGGAATTTCTTGCGATTGGTAATGCTGTCGGCCAGCGCATTCTCGAAATAACCGCGGATGTTGTCGTAAGACTGCATGGCCACGATGTTCGCCCCATTGGCCAGCAAGAGCAGGTCGTCGGAAACCTGCAGGTGATGGGTCCGGGTAAAGTCTCCGCCGGTGAAGAAGCCGGCAGGCTTCAGGTTGCGCGGGTCCTCTGCGTTAAGAATCGTGACCCCGTTGCTGAACATGTGGCCGACATAAAGATGCCGGCGGTTGAGCATGACTTGCACGCTGTCCGGCCGTCCGCCAATATCGCTGTAGGACAGATGACGGAAACGTCGCCCGATGCCTTGCGGGGGAATTGCACTTTCCTGCGCATACGACAACCCTGCGAGGCCAACTAGACCTTTCACGCAATCGCGTCGCGTGCTAGTCGTCATGTTTTGCTCCGTTTACGAATACCCTGACAACCAGCTTACACGTCTTCGTCACCGGCAAGCTAAAGTATGCCCCACTCGGAGAAGTTTTCAGCAACCTCCTCGACCCGGCCCCTCAACAATTCCAGTCTTCAAAACAATTCTTCTTTCATTTCGAGACCGTCTTCTACGTGCTCAGCCCGTGGACTATGACCAATTCGTCGCCGCGCCACCGCCCCGGAAGGAAACGTCACTCCGATAGCGTTCAGCGCGGTAGACGAACCCGTCGCGACTGGATTCTCTGAACGCCTCCCAGCGCTTCCAGGCTTGCCAGCATCAACGACTTCGCGGCCGCATAGTTTTTTCCGCCGACCGCAGTGATCAGCCGTTTCTCGATCTGTTGTCTGGTACGGCGGCCGAGTTGCACGGCTTTCCAACCTCGACTGGACAGGCGAATCCGTTTCGAACGGCGATCCTCGGCCCGGGTCAATTCGATGACGCCGAGCCGGGCCAGTTCCGCCACCACCTTCGAGGCGGCCTGTTGGGTCACTTCCATGCGCTCGGCCAGCTCCGTGATGGAGCGCTCCGATTCGATCAAGTGCTGGATCACGTAGCCATGGCTTTCGCGGACGTGCTCGAACCCGGCCGCCACGATGCGCTCCGCGACGAGTTCGTTAACGCGCAGGCCGAGAAAGAATGTCAGGTAACCTAAATCCAGTTGCGAAAGGACAACCATGGTTGTGTATTATAACAAGAAGGAGGATCGTCCATGATCCGGGAAACGAATAGTGACCGGCTGAGGAGCTGCCTGGAGGCGGTCTCGTCGCTCGAGTCGGCCGAACGCGTGGTCGCGTATTACTCACCCGACGTGGTGCTGCACGAGTTCCCCAGCCGTATCGCGCCGCATGGACGTGTCCGCCGTGCCGCTGACCTGCGCTCGGCGTTCGGGCAGGGCCAGCGGCTGCTCAGCGGCCAGAAGTTCAAAGTCCATCGCCTTATCGAGATGGGCGACGAGGTAGCGGCTGAAGTGGAATGGACCGGCACGCTTTCCGTCCCGTTTCAAACCCTGCCGGCCGGAGCGCAAATCAAAGCCTACATCGGGATGTTCCTCACGTTTCAGGACGGCAAGATCGTCTCGCAGCGAAGCTACGATTGCTACCCGCCGTTCGAAGGAGTTTAGGTGGACCGGAACATCGGCTTCAAAGTCCGTCGGGCACGGCTCGCGGACGTGGACCAGATCGCTGCCGCGCACCTGGAGTCCATTCGCTCGATCGGCGCTCGATACTACGACACGGCGATCGTGAACGATTGGGGCGGTCGCGTAAAAGGCGATCTCTACGCGGACGCCATGGCTCGTGGGGGAACCTATTACATCGCGGTCGATGACCAAGGCGAGGTGTTGGGTTTCTCGTCGCACCGAATCAACGAGGACGAGCATCGCACCGCGGTCTACGTCAAGGCCGCCCGGCTGGGGATAGGCTCGGCTTTGTTCCGGTCGGCTGAAGCGGCGGCGATCGCCGCTGGCGCCACTAGCATCCACGTCGATGCCTCGCTTGCGGCGGTCGAGTTCTACAAGGCGAACGGCTTCAAAGAGGTAGCTCGCGGAGAGCATCGACTGTGGACTGGGCGAGCAATGCCCTGCATCTTTATGCGTAAAGACTTGCATTCCGCGGCAGAATAGGAGAGTCATGCCAGAGAATCCTCGAATGACGCTCCTGGTAGCCGGCCTTCTTATTGGATCGGGGGTCTTGACCCGCAGCGTCTATGCCTGGGTAGCAAAGTCTGCTGATTCCGGATCTCAGGATTTCATCTGGAGCGAACTGGTGGTTGGCCTGCCGTTCGCGGTGGTAACCGGCATTCTCTGGATACGGCCGGCGGCGTGGATTCCGGTGGCCGCGTTTCTGGATTGCGTCACTTGGTTGGGCGCTTACCGGGTCGCGCTGTTTCTAGCGGGGCAACTCAATCCCTACATCGGCATGGCTGTGGGAGGCCTGGTGGGAGCGCTGGGCGTCACCGCGGCCACGGGCCTCGGATGCCGCAGTCTCTACCGCGCCCGCTGCATCTTTGGAGCGGCGCTTGCCGGCGCGGTTGCCGGAGTACCGTTCGGGTTGGCTGTAAACCGCTCTGGGTACGAAAACACGATTCTGTTCGTTTCGTTCCCCCTGTGGCAGGTCGTGGTCGGGGTGTGGCTATACCGATCCCGCCAAAGTAAAGCAGATTTGGTATGCTGAGTAGCTGCAAAAGGAGAATCGACATGACTAACAGGCAATATGTTTTTGGCGCGATCGCGCTGTGCACACTGGGCTCGTCCCTGGCGCTCGCGCAAAACCCGCCCGCGGCGGGGAAGGCTCCGCCTCCGCCGATGAGCTTTTTCATCACCAGCGCGGGCAACGGCAAAGGCGCCGATCTGGGTGGTTTGGCTGGAGCCGATCAGCACTGCCAGATGCTCGCCGCGGCTGCGGGCGCGGGCGACCGCACTTGGCACGCATACCTCAGCACCAGCGGTCCGGGCGCCGTCAATGCGCGGGATCGCATCGGGAACGGGCCGTGGTTTGGCGCCAAAGGGGCCCGCGTGGCTAAGGACCTTGCCGATCTGCACGGAGACACACTGGATGCGGCGCGTCTCGGCAACGGGCTCACCAAGGCGAGTGCGTTCACGGAGAAGGGTGACGCGGTGAAGGGCGTCGGCGATACGCCGAACCAGCACGACATGCTCACCGGCTCGCAACCCGATGGCAGGGCCTACACTGATGGCATGGACCACACCTGTGGGAACTGGACCAGCAGCGGCGCCGGCACGGCCCAGCTCGGCCATTTCGACCGGACCGGCGGTGGGAACACCTCGTGGAACTCGACGCATCCGTCGCGTGGTTGCAGCCAGGAAAACCTGGTGAGCACCGGCGGCGCCGGCTTGTACTACTGCTTCGCCGTCATCAACTGAAGGGCCACGCAATTCAAGCCTTCAGCTTGCGCCAGACCAGCAAGTGCCCAAGCAACGCCGCTTGGACCAGGACGCCCGGCAGCCACACAAACGGCGGATAGGCGACCCACGTGTTCAGGTGATCGTCGCCATACGCCCGAATCATCGGCATCGAGCGCACTGCGATCACCACGATGTTCAACAGCAGAAGCGAGCCCAGCGTGTTCCAACCGATCAGCAGCCATCGCGGGGCCGAACCTTTGGCGGCTAGAAACGCAACCAGAATCGCCGTCGCGCCAGTCACGATGTCAAAGTTCGACCCCGAGTACGACATCTGCGGAGGCATCACGCCCTCAGTCGCGGCATGATGCATTACCAGTTCCAGGGGGAGCCGGAACGCCTGCACTCCGATGAGCGCCGCGAAGGAGAGCGTCGCGGCCATTTCCTTTCCGATTCGAGAGAATGCGAACGCTGTGGTTCCGGCAAAACACACCAGCAGCATCAGCAGGATCGGAGGGGGCTTACGATCCCAATGCCGCAGGATTCCGGCGGAGGCCAGCCACCACTGAGCCGCCATGATCAACGCTATCGCGATGGTCACAGCCTTTCTCCGTGCGCCTGCGCCAATCAGCGAGCCGACGGCCAGCGCAAGTATTATGATTCCGTAGGTCGTCATGCCGGCCGCACGAGCCCCTTCAAGTCCACACTGGGGTCGGCCGCTTGCTCGGGAGTTAACGCCGTGCCGGATGCCATCAGCTTTCGCCCGATCATGTGGTCACCGGGACGATTGATGGAATCGACGGCGACCAGACGATCTGCCTTGAAATAGAATACCGAGAATTTGCGGCTTTCCGGAGCGCCCCGCGTTACCACACGATCGCAACCCGCGGACAGTCCGACCATCTGGAGGTTAATGTCAAACTGGTCGGTCCAGAACCACGGCACGGCCTGGTAGTGTGCGGGCCGCCCTGCGATGGTGGCCGCGATGCATTTGGCCTGGTCCACCGCATTTTGCACGGATTCGATTCGGACGCGCCCTCCGGCGAAACGGTTGGGATGCTCGGCGCAGTCCCCGATCGCGTAGATGTTCAGGTCTTCTGTCCGAAGATGAGCGTCGACCACGATGCCGTTGGCAATCGCGAGTCCCGCATCCCGCGCCAGTTCGGTGTTCGGAAGGACGCCCACGCCCACCAGTACGACATCGGCGGGGTAGACCGTGCCATCGCCGAGCACAACCTCGCGAACCTTGCCCTGGTTGCCCACGATTTCCGACACTGCGGCGTTGAGCGAGATGGTCACGTCCCGGCCGGCGTGAAGTTCCCGATAGAAATCGGAGAGGATGGGCGCGAGTACCCGGGACATCAGCCGCGGCTGGGCCTCCACTACGGTGACGGATTTCCCGTGCTCCCTCGCGGCGGCCGCAAGTTCCAGGCCGATGAATCCGCCGCCAATTACAACGACGTTGCGCGCGTCTTCGAGACGCTGCTTGATGTCGACGGCCTCGGTAGTGGTCCTTAAATAGCAGACGCCGTCGAGCTCGGCGCCTTTGAGGGAAAGAGTCCGATTCCGCGCTCCCACCGCGAGGACTAGCGTCTCGTAAACAACGCGCTGCCCCGATGCCAGTTTCGCTTGCCGGGCCGCCCGGTCGATCTCGACGACTCGTGCGCCGGTCATGAGATCGATGTGGTGGTCCCGGTAGTAGGCATCGGGCCGGAGCGCGGTGCGTTCGATCTCCTGCTTGCCGGCCATGAAGCCTTTCGATAACGGCGGACGCTGGTAGGGTAGCTGGGGTTCTTCGCCGATCAGGGTGACGGGACCGTCATAGCCGTCTGAGCGCAGCGACGACGCCGCCTGGAACCCGGCCTGACCGCCACCGATAATCACGACGCCGGCCGGCATTATTGCTGGGTCTCGGGCGTCCGAACGATGAGGCCATCGAGGGTTGGGGTCACCGGGATCTGGCACCCCAGGCGGCTGTTCGGCCGCCGCTCGGCAGCCGCGGAATTGAGCATCTCGTCTTCATTCTCCTCAATCGGATTGAGGCGGCCAAGCCAGGCCTCGTCGACGTAGACGTGGCAGGTCGCGCACTGGCAGGCTCCCCCGCACTCGGCGACGATGCCGTCGATACCATTCTTGATCGCGCCTTCCATGACCGAATCGCCAACGGGCACGGCCACTTGCTGAGTATCGCCGGCGTGCGAAATGTAGGTGACTGAGGCAGTATCCTGTTGTTTGCGTCCGAGAAGACTCATTACTTCATGTTAGACGTGGGGCGGGCAGTCCTGCCGGCAAGCCGGCTTTCATGCCGGCTTTTTTTGGCCGCGTCGGACAAGACAAGCCGGCCTGGAGGCCGGCTCGCCGCCATGACTGGCTGCCCCACGGGCTTAACTGGACAACTGGACCTGAGTGCGGAGCGAGAATGTAACGGGGGTCTCGACCGACAGGTGGATGTTCTTCTTGCCCGTGAATGCCGCGGTGGTGGTTCCGGCGGCCGCTCCGGCCCCCGCGCCGATGAGTGCGGCCGTGGGACCCGCGATGGCTCCCAACGCGGCGCCCACGCCGGACCCGCCGCCGATCCAGAGCCAGTTTCGCTTCTTATGGCCGCCGCTCGCGCGAGCGACGCGGGACGTATTGATGTCATAGCTCCGCCCGTTCAGATCGAACGAGTCCAGGCTCAGGCTGAGAACAGCGCGGCCTTTGAACCTTCCGGACGGCTTGGATTCAACCAGGTGCCCCGTGCAGCGTGCGCCCTTGGGGACTAGCGTTCTTCCGTCAACCTGGATCGGGTCCGCGAGCGTAGCGACAAACCGATCTCCGCTCCGGTTGTGCCTGGTGTCCACCGTCTGATCGAGTCGTACGTGGAAGGCTGAACCCGCGGGGATGGTTTGCGCCGCCGCCGCGCAAGCGCTCAACAATACTGCAAAGAGTGTATTCTTCATCTGTTTTCTCCTATTCGGCCGAGGCGACCGTGGACGGGTTCTGCTCCTCTAGCGGCAGAATCAGATATCCCGTTACGGAGTTCTTGGTGACGTTGGTGATCACCAGCTCACGTTTCTTGCCGTCCTTGACGCCGTAGAATACAACCGGCTCCTGCGCTCCCTGGCCGCGCAACCAGATGGTCCGGCGGTCCGGCATCACCCACATCCATCCATCTACGCGGCGATACCGGATATCGGTCCCGGTCACGCCCAGCGAGACACCCTCGGCCAGTTCCCGGCTGTGGTTCTTCGTCACCTCGAAATAGACGCGTTGCGTGGAGAGCTTCTGCGCGATCATGTTGACATCGCGACGGTCATTCGCTTCGCCCTCCTTCAAGCTAGCGAGCTGGCGTTCGTGGCTGACGCCGTTCTCATCCAGTTGGCGGCGCATCGCCGTGAGTTCGCCGGCCTGCTTCGCCATGTCGCGCCGCACCTGTCCCAAATCGCGCTGCAGGTCGGCCACGCGAGTCTGGTCGGTGTCGCTCGAGGACTCCAGATGAGCGAGCCTCGTTTCCACACTCTTAATCTGGTTATCGATCCGCGCTTGAACATCGCGCAGCAGTTCGGCCGACGATTCCCGCGCCTGCTTGCGCGTGGCTTCGATTCCGGATTGCATCCGCTGCCCGAGCCCCTGGCCGAGTTTGGCGATCTGATCGCGCAGATCCTGCCGGTCATTGGTGGAGTTCTGGGCCCAGCTTTGAATCTTCTCGTCCGCCTGTTTCGCCTGGTCGCCGAGAGCATCGACCACTTTCTGTACGCTGGCAAACTGAGCCAGAGCCGCATCATGCCGCTTCAGCGCCGGATATGCATACCAAGCGCCGGCGGCGATCGCCAGAGCCAGTACGAGCCAACCGATGCCAAGTACGCGGTGACGGTGTTCGTCCGCTTCGTGCTTTTCACGTGGATCCGCTTCAGGATGATAGAGCATAATCACCTCTCAACGTCTTAGGGCACTCCGGCATCCAATCGATGTAAGTTATTGATTTATAGATGGAACGAGTGAAGGGTCGGTGGTAAGTTCTTCCGGGTGATTGGGTAGAAAATTTCCCTTGTCACGGAGCTCGGAGCGTGCCGGTTTGGGCCGTACGCGCTCATCCGGGGCGTCGAGCCGGATGGAGGCCAGCTCATCGATCAGGTTGCCCGCCCAGCGATAAATGTTGTGCTCCCGCAAGTAAGCACGCATCCGCCCCATGCGCGCCCGCTTCTCCTCCGGAGGCATTTCGAGCGCCCGGTGGATCGCGTCGGCCAGTTCCTCGGTGTCGTAAGGATTCACCAGCAGCGCATCCACCAGTTCATGGCTCGCGCCGGTAAAGCGGCTCAGGATGAGCGTTCCCTGCTTGTCGCTCCGTGACGCCACGAATTCCTTGGCCACCAGGTTCATTCCGTCGTGCAGGGAGGTTACCATGCACACGTCGGCGGTGCGATAGTAGGGCAGAATCTGTTCGTGGCTGTGGCGCTGCGGCAGAAACACGATCGGCTTCCAATCGCTGGTTTGGAAACGCCGGTTGATGCGCTCGGCTTCGCTTTCCACTTCCGCCATCAGGTCGTGATAACGCCGGATGTGGGTGCGGCTGGGCGCGCCAATCTGCACGAACGTGAACTGCCGCTTGTAGCTGGGGTATTTCTCAAAAAACATCTCGATGGCCCGAAAACGCTCGGGAATCCCTTTGGTATAGTCGACGCGATCCACGCCGATGCCCAGCATGGTCGCCTCGACGCCGAACGCCCGCAGGAGGCCGGCTCGCTCCAGGTATGTGGACTCTTCTTGCGGCGCAGGGCCGGCCGATTCACCGCTGAAACTGACGCTGATGGGGAACGGCCGCACCTGGGTGAAGTGGCCGCTGCGGTTGACGGCGAACCGCTCCCGGTCGGTGCGCGACTCGAGAGTACGATCCACGGTATCCAGAAAATTGTTGCAGTGCGACTGGATGTGGAATCCAATCAGGTCCGCGCCCAGCAGGCCGTCCAGCAACTCGCGCTGCCAGGGGCAAATTGCGAACGCCTCGGGATTGGGCCAGGGAATGTGCCAGAAGATGGCGACGCGCGCATCCGGACGCGCCTCTTTGATCATTTGCGGAACCAGCGCGAAATGGTAATCCTGAACCAGGATGACTGGATTCCGCTCGCCGGCCGCTTCCTGGAGCAGCGCATCGGCGAACCGCCGGTTCACTTTGAAATATTGCTCCCAATCCTGCGCGCGGAACGCCGGGCGGTTGTGGGCGATGTGGCACAGCGGCCATAGTCCTTCATTGGCGAACCCCAGATAGAAGCCCTGCTCTTCCTCCGGCGTGAGCCAGACGCGGCGTAGCGTGTACTGCGGGCGATCCGGTGGAACGCGAATACGATCGTGCTGATCCACGGTTTCCCGATCGGCGTCGCCGGTGGCCTGCGCGATCCAAGTCCCGTCGCAGGCGCGCAGAATGGGCTCGAGCGCGGTGACCAGGCCGCTGGCGGGCACCGAGCATTCCAGTCCGTTGAGGCTGTGAAAATGCTCGTAGGGCTCACGATTGGAGATCGCGAAAAGACGGCTGCCGTCGAGCTTGCTCTGCACGGAGATGCGCAAACGCTCTGCGGTCCAAAGCGATTCTGCCGTGGCCCTCAACCGGGCTTCTTCCTCGGCGGCGGCTCGAGCGGCCGTCAAGCTGGTCGCCAGGCGCGCCACCTCGCGATGCAGCGGCTGGAACACTTCCTCTTCCGGAGGCTCGGGAGTGCCGGATGCCGAACCCCTATGCACGTCGCGCAGCCACTGGGTCAACCGGGCCAGCGGCCGCCGCAAACTCCAGCGCAAAATCAGCAGAGTCACGCACACGATCAGCAGCGTCTGCACCGCAACGCCCGCCAGCGCGCGCCGCCACAGCCCGGCTTGGCGCGCCTGGATAAAGCTGGCGTCATGGAACACGGCCAGAGCTCCGACAAGCGCGCCGCCGGACTCGATCGGCAACTCAAAAACATGCATGGGTTGCTGGCCGGCGGTGAAAAATGCGCCAGCGGGTCCCTCGCGCCAACTGGCGACCGCGATCGGAGCCGGCTCGCCCGTGAGGCGGCGCGCCAGATCCGAGGTGATGGCCAGCGGCTCTCCGCGCTCATTGTAAATAGCCACTCCCGCCAGCCGCTGGCGGCTCTGAAAGCGATCCACCAACTGTTGCAATTCGGGGCCGGCATGGCTCGCGAGCAGCGGTGCGGCGGATTTCTCCAAGCTCTCGGCAAGCTCGATCGCCTGACGCTCCAGGTCGCGCTTGAGGCCGCGTGTCTCGCCTTGGGTTTGATACAGCGCAATCGCGAGGGAGACTAGAGTTACCCCGGCGATCAGGGACAGGTTCAGTCGGACGCTCAGACGCATGCGCTACTCCTACGGGCGACTGCCATCGAGTCACCCCACGAGCAAGAATAAGACCACTTCGTGCGCGCGTTTTCTGACTGTCGTCTCTAGCGTTTATAGTGTAGCGCTTTCGTATGACCAATAGGAAAGAATTACGGACCCGCGCAAAGCTTGCCGCACGTGCTAGCTTCTGGAGATGCGCCGGTCGGTATCTTACAACAAAGCGGCCGCGGGCTATTTCGAAAAACGCACGCTGCGCCGCCACGCGCGTGTATTACCTTTTTGGGCGCTGGGCGTGGCCGCGGTGATCTCTGGAGATTTCTTCGGTTGGAATTTCGGTCTGACCGCCGGCGGCTTTGGGGGCATGCTCATCGCACTCGCGATCATGACCGTGATGTACACCGGCTTGTGTTTTTCGATCGCGGAGATGTCGCCTGCGCTGCCCCACGCCGGCGGCGCGTATTCCTTCGCCCGCACCGCCATGGGACCGTGGGGCGGCTACGTCACGGGCCTGGCCGAGAACATGGAGTACATCCTGACGCCAGCGACCATTGCCGTCGGCATCGGCGGATACCTCGGTGCGATTTTCGGAACGCCGAAATCACTCGAGCCGGTGTGGTGGCTGGTGAGCTACGCCGTCTTCGTTGCGCTGAACATCTGGGGCGTGGAGCTTTCGTTTCGCTTTTCCGTGTTCATCGCGCTGGCCGCGCTCGCGGTTTTGGCGGTGTTTTGGGTGGGCGCGATTCCGTATCTCGATTTCGGGCGATGGGCGCTGGATGTGGTTCCCAAGCCGGGCGCTTCCCGATGGCTGCCGGGCGGATGGGCCGGCGTGTTGGCCGCGTTGCCGTTCGCGCTTTGGTTCTATCTCGCCATCGAACAGCTTCCGCTCGCCGCCGAAGAATCGTTCGACCCGCGCCGCGATATGCCCAAGGGAATCCTGTACGGGCTCCTGACGCTGATCGCGTGCTCGTTCCTTACCTTGTATATGAGCGCCGCGATCCCACCCGGCGCGGCCAAGGTCGGTGAATCACAGGAGCCTTTGTTTCTGGGGTTTCAAACGATATTCGGATCGAGCGCAAAAGTTCTTGCCGCGATCGCCTGCATCGGATTGATCGCCAGTTTCCACACCATCATCTTCGCCTACGGCCGTCAGATTTACTCCCTTTCACGCGCGGGCTACTTCCCGACGTGGCTGTCGGAAACGCATTCGAAGCATCAGACGCCAGTGCGCGCGTTGATGGCCGGGTCCGTACTTGGATACGCGGCTGCCTTGGCGATCTATTGCTCGGGACAGAAAGGCGCCGTGGGCGCCGTGCTGCTGAACATGACGGTGTTTGGCGCGGTGATCGCCTATATCCTGCAGATGGCGTCGTTCGTGCTGCTGCGTTTGAAACTTCCATCGATCGAGCGGCCATACATGAGTCCACTTGGGTTAGCGGGCGCGGTGGCAGCCGCGGTCATCGCGGCGGTCACGCTGGTCACTCTGTTCTTGAATCCCGAATACAATCGAAGTGTTCTTGGGGCGGCGGCGTGGTTTGTGTTGGGCGTCGTCTATTTTGCGATGTACGCGCGCCGGCGACTGGTCATTTCGCCCGAGGAAGAGTTTGCGCTGCGACACAAGAAAAGGCCCTAATCAGGGCAACACTATAGTTGACAACTCATCGGTTTTGGGGTGGACTTGAAGCATGGAAGTCGTCTACGAACCGAATACGCTTCAGGAAGGTGTCCTCTACTTCGCAAGTCCCGACAACTGCCGCGAGTACCTGATGGCGCACCGTTGGCCGAATGGAGTAAGGTGCCCACGGTGCGGTAGCGACAGCGTGAGTTTTCAGCCGAAGTACAACCGCTGGCAGTGCGGCAAGAAACACGCGCTCCGGCAATTCACTTCCAAGACGGGAACGATCTTTGAAGACTCCCCGCTCGGCCTCGATAAGTGGCTTCTCGCAATGTGGCAGGTTGTGAATTGCAAGAACGGCGTGAGCGGCTACGAAATTGCGCGGACCATCGGCGTTACCCAGAAATCCGCATGGTTCATGGATCACAGAATTCGCGTCGCGTTGGGAATGGCCACGCCTGATAAGTTCTCCGGTCACGTTGAGGCGGATGAGAGCTTCATCGGTGGGAAGTCGCGGAATATGCACAAGAGCAAGCGTGTACGCCGGATCACGGGGACGGGCGGGAAGGACAAGACCACTGTGATGGGAATTTTGGAGCGGAGCAGCAAGGAGAGTGCAGGCAGAGTACGCACGGCTGTTATTCCGAATCGGCGGAAGAAAGCACTTCAGGCCGAAGTGAGATCGAATGTTGAGGCTGGTTCCGCGCTGTACACGGACGCGCTTCAGTCCTACAACGGTCTTGATGAGTTGGAGCATCAGGTGATCGATCATGCCGTGAAG
This sequence comes from Bryobacteraceae bacterium, assembly GCA_041484155.1. Classification (GTDB taxonomy): domain Bacteria; phylum Acidobacteriota; class Terriglobia; order Bryobacterales; family Bryobacteraceae; genus Palsa-187. Next base: position 2,619 of record JBGPHB010000013.1, on the reverse strand, counting down.
TATGCGGACGCTCACGTACACACGAACGGCCTTGAAAACTTCTGGAGTCTACTGAAACGCGGCATTAGCGGAACCTGTGTCAGTGTCGATCCGTTCCATCTGTTCCGCTATCTTGATGAGCAAGCGTTCCGATTCAACCACCGCAAGATGACGGACGGGGAGCGCTTCGGTTTGGCAGTTTCTGGTATCGTAGGCAAGCGGCTGACGTTCGACCAACTCACCGGCAAGACAGCAGAGGCGCAAGCGTGAATGATGCCGTACCGCAAACCAACCCGCGGGAATCGTCCATCGCGCCCCGCAGTAAGAAACATTGCGTAGCTGTTTTGTTCTACACTGAAATTGCAGATCAACCGGCCTTGGCCACCGGTTGCAGTGGTCTGCCCCCAACGATTGCTCGGCCATCCTCGGAGTAAGAGCTATGGCCGAATTGTCACACCCAAGATTGAAGTGGGACCCATCGCGTCTCCACTATGAGTTCCCGATTCCAAATCGGGAGACACGCTTCAAGGAATTGGTTCTATACGTCGCCGAAGAATGCATCGACGATCCGAAGTTCTCGAAAACCAAGCTTTTCAAGATTCTGTTCTTCTCCGATTTTGAAGCTTACGGCAAGCATGGCCAGCCGATCACTGGGATTCGCTATCTCAAATGGCCATTCGGCCCGGCACCGGCGGTCTACGCACGGCTCGAACAAGAACTGCTAGCAGATCACGCGATACGCTTGGTACGGAAGCCGGTATACGACCATGAACAGCAGAGGGTCCTTCCGCTCCGCGACCCTGATATTCAAACGTTTTCGGCAGAAGAAATCAGCATCGTCGCTCGGTGGATTAGGTTCTTCTGGAACAAGGCGGCAAGCGAGGTTAGTAAGTTTTCACACGGCAAGGCATGGAAGCTAGCGCGACCTAATGAACCCATCCCATATGACGCTGTCTTTATCTCGAATGAGCCGGTAAGTTTTGATGAGATTGATCGGGCGAAGGGGTTGGCTGCACGTTATGGCTGGAAGTTGTAACTTCGATTGGCGATGGCCGACACTCCGCGTTATCGAGAATTGGTCGAGACGCCGGAGTACTCTGCTCAACTTGAACACTTGGCGCAGACCTACTCAGATGCAGTCCTTGAACCGATGCTCCAGGGCATCTTTTGGGGGATGGCTACGAATCCGCGTGCCTATGATCGCGTCACCGGCGCTATGTGGGTGGCGCGGAGCCGTTCATTCAACGAACTTGATCCGGGCTTCAGGATTTTCTTCGGTCTCCCGAACGAAAAGCAAGTCTTGCTTCTCTGGATCGAAGAGATCAGAGATATTGACGAACTAGATGTTTCAATAACATGAAACCGCTACCCACCCCGAACGTTCCTGGGAATACAGATGCCGAGCGCATGAGTAATGCACTCCGCATGGTGCTTACGGTATCGAAAAAGGATTTGCTGAAGAAGGAAGCGCGCCTGAAGCGGGCCAGCGAAAAGAAGCGGGCAAAGAAACCATCCTGACGTGGTACGATCCGCGTGGAAAAACCGTTGACATGCACGAAATGCAAGAAGTCATTCAAGGCCGTGGGCAACTACGATCAGTCTAAAAATATGAAACAGACCGTAACCTGTCCGCATTGCGGAGAGCCGAACGAAGTAGATTGGCCGATGAATGCGGCGGTCGCCGGAAAGCCGAACACACCATGAGAGCCATCACTATCACGGTTCTGCTTGTGGTATCGGCCGGTTACACTCAGATACGGGCGCAGTCTTCAAAGGCAGATTCCAAGAAACAGGATAAGAGCCAGAATGAAACGGCGGCGGATAAGGCCGCCGACAAAATCCTTGCGGATACGAAAGAGCTTGAGGCCCCGAGTTGGTATGGAGAGGTCTATCCTGCGCTTAAGCGAAAGTATAAGAAGCCTGTATCGCGCGAATTGTACGACACCTGGAGGGAGCGGTATTTCCAGAACGAAATGGTTCCACGGATACTGAAGGCTGGGTACGGATTGGAACCGGCAAGACGAGAATTCATGAAGGGAACCGAGAAGCAACCTTCAAACTGAACCTCCCCGCTGAGGCCGAGTTGTCAACTATATTGTTGCCCTAATCAGCGGCCGGACGCAATCCACAGCATGATGATCGAGCGGGCGGTCCAGCACAGCGTTCGAACCCAATTCCAGGCCATTAGCCGGCGAATGGTGGCTTCGTTGTAGCCTTTGGCCAACACCGAATAGGCGGGCATGTACCAAACCAAGGTCACGACCCAGATCGCGGCCACCAACAGCAGCGGCCCAATCCGCCACAGCCAGACGGCCGTAGCGAGTTCGACGAGCATGGGGGCCGTCATGAGCATCGTGTTGCGACGCCGGTGCTGCCGAACATAGCCGGGTTGACCGGCCTTCAAAAAGAGAGGCAACTGCACGACTTGCAGGGTCCACGCCACGCCGGTCAGAAACAACGTGGCCGCCAGGTTCGTGAGAAGGAGAACGCCGGGCGTCAGTCTTCGTCCTGTTGCGAGGCGAGCCGAGTCACAACGCTCAGATCTTCAAGCGTGGTCACGTCGCCCGTGACGGTATGCGAGGTGACGATCTCGCGCAGCAGGCGCCGCATGATTTTTCCGCTGCGGGTCTTGGGCAAGGT
>JBGPHB010000012.1:0-15380 GCA_041484155.1 Bryobacteraceae bacterium | reverse complement strand
CCTGGTCCAAAGCGATTCGGAAGACCGTTTCGATATCCTTCCCTTGTTGGTAACGACCGACGGGATGCTCGCGGCCGTTGGTCGCGACCGCCGGCGCTTTCGGCCGAATCTGGTCATAGGCGGCGTGCCGGGGCTTGCCGAGCGCCAATGGGAAGGATCCCGGTTGCGGATTGGTCCAGTCGTCATCGGGATGGACGATCTGCGCACCCGCTGCATCATGACCACGTTCGACCCGGATTCCGGCCAGCAAGACTTGGACGTGTTGCGGCGGATACGGAAGGAGTTCAACGCCCAACTCGGCCTCAACTGCTACGTTGCCGCGCCCGGCCGCGTCTCCGTCGGCGACGCCGCGGAGTTGCTCCCGCCCGCATGAACAGGCCCGGAGTGATTGCGCAGGATTCGACAACCCCTTTTTCCCCGCCGTAACAGCCTGTGGCAGAAGTCAGGCAGGCGAAACCGCCTGCCCCACCGGCTTCGCAAACTGTTGATCTGCCGTGGTGGCGCAGGCGGTTTCGCCTGCGTTTCCGGAAGCGTGAGACGATACCGAACCGCGACAGTAATGGAGCGGGCTGAACGAATTCCTTACAGTTGAGAAATGTGGAGACTCCAGTGGCAGTCGACACTACCAGAGCACTCGCTCCAGAGCCTCGACGAAGAAATATTCGCCCCACATCACTGATTCATCCACGCCCAGGCCCTTGTGTACGTGATACACGCCGCCCTTCAGGATCCCTTCCCACTTGGGATCGGACTTGGCCAGGTGCTTTTCGCACAGGTTGCGGAGGATGTGCACCGCGGTCGTCCAGTAGAAGTGTCCTTTTAGGGAGTCCGGCTCCAACCGGCAGAGACGCAGCAGGCCGGCCGCGCAGATCGCCGCCGAAGAGGTATCGAGCAGAATGCGGTTCTCAGCCGGCGCCGCGAAATCCCACGGGGGAATTCCGTCGGATGGCGAATGCGTTATGTAGTAATCGGCGCAGGCTTGGGCCGTGTCGAGAAAATGCGGGTCGCGGCTGTACTCATAGCAAGTGGTGAAGCCATACAGCGCCCAGGCGAGGCCGCGCGACCAGCACGAGTCCCCGCGATAGCCCTGGTGGGTGGTTTGGCGAAGGAATTCGCCGGTGTCGGTGTCGAATATCCCTTCGTGCGCCACCGATCCATCGCCGCGCACCAGCACGCGCCGCGTGGTCAGCGAGTGGCGGATGGCGATATCGCGCAAGCGCCGGTCTCCGGTTTCGCGCGCGGCATAGAAAATGATTCCGACGTTCATCATGATGTCGATAAACAGGGAATTGTCGGCGACGAACGAACGCAGGTACTGGCCTTTTTCCTTAAAACGCAGCGCCAGTGTCTTGCCGGCCTCGATCAGCACCTCGCGCGCCGCGGGATCCTGCGTCAACCGATGCCAGCGATAGTAAGTCGACAAGAACAGGAACCCGAGATCGTGCACATCGCGGTCGTTCTTGCGCGGCTCTAGCGGCTTGGTATAGCGAATGGCCTGCTCCAGCCAGAACTTCGACTCGGCCGTATCCGGCGTCGCATGCTTGTAGAACATCCACATCATGCCCGGCAGGAATCCGTCGCACCAATGGGTCCACGCGGGTCCTTCGTGTTTCCAGCGCCCGTTCTGCGTGTACACGGGGTAGAACATCGGGTGTTTCTCGACCAGCTTGCGCGTTCGTTTCTGCGCGAAGTTGAAGGACTGGTGGAAGAGATCGCCAGTCTCGTTGGACAAATGAATCACGACTCATTATATCCGTGCTAGCATCGGAGCAATGCCAGTGAAAGTCACGATTTTGAGTAACGGACCCGTCCGGCTGGAGGGCGATTTCTCCATTCACGATGCCGACGCCAACGAATTCGGCCTCGCCGGACGCACGGTCATCAGCCTGTGCCGATGCGGACACTCGGAGAACAAGCCGTTCTGCGACGGCTCGCACAACCGGCTAGGCTTCCAGTCGTTATGCCCTGCGCGGGAGCTGCCGCCACCCAAGCCCAAAGTATAGTCATGAGCCGTTGGTTTGCGCCGGTCTTGTTGGTTTGGACGGCGCTGCACGGTCAACCGCGCGCCGACATTCGCGTCGATGTGGGCCTGGTGACGGTGACTTGTTCGGTTACCGATCGCGCCGGCGTGCCTGCGAAGAATCTCCGCATCGAAGACTTCACACTGCGTGACAATGGCAGGCCACAGAGGATCGAGCACCTGTGGCAAGAGTCGGAACTGCCCCTGACTATCGGCCTGATCGTGGATGTAAGCGGGAGCCAGTCGCCGTTTGTCGACCGGCATCGCCAGACCGTGGCGCAGTTCCTCGCACGGGTCTTAGGCCCGAAGGACCACGCCTTCCTGGTCACGGTGGCCGCCGATGTAAAGCTGCTCCGCGACTTGAGTGTCGACGACATCGAGCCGTATCAGACTCATGGCGAGCAACTGGGGGAGCCGTGCCGTCTGGGCCGCTGCGGAGGCACCGCGCTTTGGAACGGCGTTTACGCGGCGGCGAACCAAAAGATGCACTGGGTACAAGGACGAAAGGCGTTGATCATCCTATCCGATGGAATGGACACCGGGAGCACGCACAGTCTTGCCGACGCCATCGAATCGGCGCAAGAGGCCGAAACCGTGGTGTATGCGATCAAGTATGTCGATCCGGCGCTCCCCAAGGTTGCCAATCATGCCCTGGAGCGGCTTACGGACCAGACCGGAGGGTACACGTTTCCCAACCCCGAAGATCGAATGGCGGCGGTGTTTGCCAGGATCGAGGACGACCTTCGCAATCTCTACGTGCTCGCGTTCACGCCGCCTGGGGATGCGCGCGATGGCCGGTTCCATAAACTCGGCGCACGAGTGATACGTAAGGACCTGGCCGTCCGGGCCCGTGCCGGCTATTACGCTCCGTCGAGGTAAGGAAAAACTCTTACAAGAGAATGGGCCGCAGATAAACGCCGATGAACACTGATTCAAAACAATGAGCTGGGCTTGATCGAATCCGTGCTAATCGTGGGGCAGCCAGTCATGGCGGCGAGCCGGCCTCCAGGCCGGCTTTCTTGTCCCGATGCGGCCGAAAAAAGCCGGCACGAAAGCCGGCTTGCCGGCAGGATTGCCGCCCCACCTGCCGCGATGTCTTCTGGTGTTAGGGTCAATCGGTTGCGGCTATGCTGTTCTGTGTCCATCGGCGGCGCCATAGAAGGTTTTCAGCAGCAGCCCGCTGATCTCTGTGTCGATGTCGACCTGGTCGTGCGTCCGACGGGATGGCTGGCAGGCGATGAGCCGCGGCTTAGAAAAACGGTCGCGCGAGACGGGCGGGCTCACGCAAGACGTCGGTAATATTCGAGCTCCTTCGCGCGACGGTCCAGTGATTCGCACGCGCTCTAGCTACTGGGCTAAGCCGGACTAGCTCTAGGCTCCCTCTGGTAGCGATACGGGATTATCTTGTCCCGCATACTCGGAGAGAATCCGGCCGGACGCCTTACATAGTTTCGAAACGAGAAACGTCCTGAATCGGCACTGCGATGAAGGGCTTCCTCACCCTGCCTAGGGTGACGTGCGTCCCCGGGAGGGACTAAATGCTTTCTTACAGATTTCTGATTTCCGTTTTGGTAATCGCTACGGCGGCTGTTCCCGCATCGGCCACGACGCTCTACTGCAATCAGTCGAACACGTGCAATGCCAACACTTCTGCTCTGTTCAACACCGCCACGGCCGGCCTGTTCTTCGGCAGCGGATTCCAAAACTTGACTGCGGCCAACGGTGCCTACTCGCCGGGCCTACTAGACGCGGACAGCATTTCGGGACTGAATCTCTTCGGCTACAATAGCAGCCACGTCCAGATCGGCGTGACTGTTGAAACCGGAGTGCTGAAGCAGACCACGAGCGGCAACGACACTTCGCTGCAGGTACAGTTGCCGAGCAATACGATCTACGCATTCGGCGCGCACATCACGGTGGTCGGTTCTGCGTTTCCGTGTATAGAGTCAATCAGCACGGTCGGCTCTTTCGATACCCAACACTGTCTGGGGGGGGGGCCGCTTGCTCTCAGTGGATCCACGGAGTTCATTGGCGTGGTAGACTCATCGCCTCTTACTAGCGTCTTCATTGGGTGTTTTGGAAACCTCTCCTGCGGGCAGCTTCAAATCTTAGACTTCGAGCTCGGCACACAGCAAGCACAGGCGCAGGTGCCCGAAGTGGCGACCCTGGTGCTTATCGGCAGCGGGCTTATTTGCCTGCGCCTGCTGCGGCGTCGCCAGAGGCGGACGCGGCCCTGACGGAGGCGAGGCGCGGTGCTGTGCGGACGATGTCGACCGGAATCACTCCGGCGCGCGCCAGCGTCGTACCGGAAAAGACGACCTCGGCCAGCAGGCCATGCTGGGTTTCCGTGCGCTGAAACTGGTCGAAGACCAGATTGCCGAGCGAGTAGAACACCACACCTGAGCCGAGGCGCTCCCAGCGCTGAACTACGTGCGGGTGATGCCCGACCACGACGCGCGCGCCCGCATCGATGGCGGCATGCGCGAACTCGGTTTGCTGGGCGTTGGGGCGCGGGGCGTACTCCAGGCCGGCATGCATCGACACGATCGCGACGTCGGCCCGGGTGAGCAGGTTCGCCACGTCGCTCTTCATGCGGTCCTGATCCATGGTGGCCACGCGATCGTCAAGATCGGTGTGAATCCCGTTCGACTGGTCGTACGTGTAGGCGAGAAATCCAAAACGGATGCCGTTGCGCGTGACGATCGCGCCGGCGTGCGCGTCCTCGGAAGACTTGCCCGAGCCGGCCGCGGCGATGCCGTGCCGGGTCAGCCAGTCCAGAGTGAACCCGACGCCGTAGCGATTGCCATCCCGGGAGTGGTTGTTGGCGGTGGAGACCACGTCAATGCCGGCCAGCTCGAGCGCCAGGATCATCTCCGGCTCGGCCTTGAAGATCATGCCTTCTTCCACCGGACCGCCGCGGTCGGAGAACGGGGCTTCCAGGTTCACGAAAGCGATGTCGGCGGAGACCAGCAATGGCGCCAGTTCGCGCAAAGGCCACGCCGGGTCGTGGAGCGACCGCGCCAGGCGGCCCACATACCGGGAAAGCATCACGTCGCCGCCGAAGATCAGGCGCGTTTCGGGGAGCCGCGGGACGGTCTCCGGCAGAGTCGGGCGGCGGAACGGGATCGCGGCGAGCAAAGGCAAAAGAGCGCGTCGGGTCAACATTCTTCGTGTTCTTAATTAGAGACTAAATGCTTTGTCGACTGCAAAAGTGTACTACTAGAGCCCGAAATCTTCGCGGGCTGCGAAGAATTGACTGCGTCACATTTCCGACCAGAACCCCGCCCTGACGGGCGGGGCTTGCGGGGTGTTGAAAACGCACGACAAAGCCCCGCCCGTCAGGGCGGGGTTCAGCTGGTACAACTCTTTGGTTGCGGCTATGCTGCTGTGTGGGGCAGCCTTGTCCCGATGCGGCAGAAAAAAGCCGGCTTGCCGGCAGGACTGCCCGCCCCACATGCCTTGGAGCAATGTTTTCTGTTGTTCGAGTCAAATGGTTGCGGCTATGCTGCACTGTTTTCATTCGTGTGAATTCGTGGCAAAAAGCGCTGCGGCTTCGTCCAGAAAAAGATCTGCATCTCGGGCTACGAGCTGGGCTGGATACCGCTGGGGATCGGGGTTTCCATAGAGAGCGGCGCGAAGGGCTTCGGCTTTATCGCTTCCCGCGATGAGCATGACCCTATGCCGCGCGGCGAGCAGGACGCCGGGCAAGAGAGTCACGCGCCATTGCTTCATCTTCTCCACCCACACGGCGGCGGCCAGGTCCTTCCGGTTGTTAATGAGCGGCTCTCCAGGGAAGAGACTCGCCGTGTGGCAGTCCGGACCCAGGCCTAGATGGACCACATCCAACGGCAAGAAGCTCCGGATCTGCTCCGCATAGCACCGGGCGGACTCCTCGGGCGGGAGGCTGGTATCGACGGTGTGGATGTTGCTCGCCGGGAAGCCGCCGGGCGCCAGCCAGGCCTCGTTCGTTAATTTGAAATTGCTTTGCGGGTCGGTAGGGGGGACATGACGCTCATCCACCCAGAACAACTGCACACGCTCCCACGGGAAACGGGTCTTGGCGAAGACCTCGAACATGAGGCGAGGCGAGGAGCCGCCGGAAATGGCGAGAGTCGCCTGCGCGCCCGAACTCATGGCGCCTTCGAGGCGCATCAAAATATACTTCGCGCAGGCCTCGGCGGCGTGAACGGGATCGGGATGCCGGTGCATCATGTCAGCACTCGATCGAAGACCGCGTCGTCGCCTACGATCCCGAGTTCCTCGCGCATCAGAGCGTCGTCGGACGCCGGAGGAAGCTTGAAACGGCAGCCGCGCTTCCCGGTTCGAATCTCGACCGAGGACGCATCCGCCAAGGTAATGGCGATTTCGGTGTCCTTGCCGGAGAGGGTTACGGAATGCACACCGGGTTCGCCGGAAGCAGACTCAATACCGACGGCCGCGGACGGCAGCGCCTGCTGGATCCACCTCGCGAAATAGCGCACGCTTGAGGACGGAGACGCTCCACCGTAGGTCACCCACACCGAGCTGACAGACGGCGTGCAATCGTCGAACGTCTGAGCCAGAACCTCGCGCCATCCCGTGAGTCGCGCCCACGCCAGATCGGCCACGCGGGGACCGCGCTTCCGCAATTCCCTCAATACCGTGATCGCGGCGTCGGCGTCGGACGCCGTGCCGGAATCGAAGACGATTTTGCCGGCGAGCGGAAACAGCGCGTCGAACCCGCCGGGAGCAAACGCGTGGCCGCCGCGGTGCCACAGCACCACCGGCAGGTCAGGCACGATGAGTGGAACCAGGAGCCGGATCACCTCATTTAGCTTGGCTGCGCCAGCCGTGACTTCAACGCCCTCGGCGCAGATCTGCTGATTCCCGCCGTACGGCACCCAGCATTCCGCGAAGACCCGCGCATCCACCTCGGCGCCCTCGCTCATCCGCAAAACGATGGCGCGGCAGGGGTGATCGTGCATAAGCACGCCCATGGTGCGCCGGACCCGTTCAGCGTCGTCTTGGTCTTCCGCAACCACCAGCAGGGTCATGGCGCAGGCGCGCAGCACACCGCCGGAAGCTTCCTGGTCGTGGCCAAGCTGCACCCACAGATCGCGCAGGTCGCGGAGAATCTTCTCGGGTTCGGCGCTCATTTGGGTAGCGGGTAGTGGGGAGCGGGTAGGGGGCGGACTGTTTCCCACTTCCCACTACCCACTCCCCACTTCCTGTTCGGTTGTCTCATAATCTCCTAGCTGTTCCGCCATTGATGGCCGTGGCGCTTAAGCATTTCATCAGCCGCCGGCGGTCCCCAGGTTCCCGGCTCGTAATTCGGAAAATCGAAGTTGCGCGAAGACCAGTCGTCGAGAATCGGCTGGACCGCGCGCCAGCTTGCCTCGACCATATCCTGCCGCGTGTAGAGTGTCGCGTCGCCTTGCAGGGCGTCCACCAGGAGTGTTTCGTATGCCGTGGGGGACCGCTCCCCGAAACTCGATCCGTAGTTGAAGTCCATCGAAACGGGCCGCAGCATCATGCCGCTGCCGGGCTGTTTCGAGAGAAAGCGAAGGGAAATACCTTCCTCGGGCTGGATGCGCAGAATCAGGAGATTGGGCCGCATCGGTGAGCTTCCATTCGCGGAGGAGAACAATGCGTAAGGCGCCTCGTTGAACTGGATCGCGATATCCGTGACGCGCTTGGGAAGTTTTTTCCCGCTGCGGACGTAGAATGGAACGCCCGCCCAGCGCCAGTTGTCGATTAGAAACGTCGCGGCGGCGAAAGTGTCCACTTGGGCGTCCGGTTTGACGCCCGGCTCCTGGCGGAAGCCGCGATATTGGCCGGCGACGGCGTTGAGCGGCACCTCTTCCGGACGCAGGGTCTTGATCGCACGGAGCAGCTTGGCGCGCTCATCGCGAACGGCGTCAGGCTCGAACACCGCGGAGGGCTCCATGGCGATGGTCGCCAAAACCTGTAGCAGATGGTTCTGGATCATGTCGCGGAGCGCGCCGGCTTCCTGGTAATAGGCGCCCCGCCCTTCGACCCCAATCGACTCGGCCGCGGTGATCTGAACGTGGTTGATGTAGCGGCGGTTCCACAGCGGCTCGAAAATGCCGTTGCCGAAACGGAAGGCGATGATGTTCTGAACGGTTTCCTTGCCAAGGTAGTGGTCGATGCGGTAAACGTCGTCCTCGGAAAAGACCCGGTGGATGCCAGTGTTCAGGGCGCGCGCGCTTTGAAGATCGTGCCCGAACGGTTTCTCGATCACGATCCGGCGCCACCCCTCGGGCCTGTGCTCCGCGAGCTTGGCGGCCCCCAGGGAATCGGCCACGGGTTCGTAGTAGCTGGGCTGCGTCGACAGATAGTACAGGACGTTGCTCTTCCCGAGCGTACCCAGCTTGGTTCCGAGATCCGCGTACATCTTTGGATCGTTCAAATCGCCGCCGATGTAATACAAGTTGCGCGCGAAACCGGCCCACAGTTCCTCATCGAAGGGACTGTCTTCGAGGAACTGCTTCACCGACTCGTGCATTTTGTCTCGAAAAGCGTCGTCGCTGAGCGGCGTTCGCGAGTTTCCGATAATCGCGAACGATGCCGGCAAGCGGCGCTCATAGGCGAGCCGGTACAGCGCGGGCAGGAGCTTGCGTTTCGTGAGGTCGCCGTTGGCGCCAAAGATGACGATGGCGCACTCTGGCACGCGGCGTTCGAAACGCAGCGGGTCTGCGAATGGGTTGGTCTCGGGCACTAACGTTCACCATATCGTATGTCAACGCAAAGCAGAATATCCATATGGCTTTACTTTGCCATGGTTCGACCATCGTGTGAGCATCAGGCCGGACGTTCCGCCGGCTGTTAGCCGAAGCGTCGCAGGTTCGAGTCCTACGTGGGGAGCCAATCTTGAATTTGAGCCGCGGCCATTCCGCTCTCCGCATATTTTGTTCTATTTAGCTGGTTCGAGCGTCGCAGGCTTTCAAACGGCTCTTCGAACTCTGTGCTCAACTGCCCGTCCTGCCAGCAAGCTGATTTCAGCACCAGCCTAAGAAAACGCTGTTTTTCATCGACGGGCTGCACCAAGAACAAGTCGGCGGCCCTGCTGGTCAGATCCATCAAATCGATCGCCTCAATGGCCGGTGCAGGCGCACCGGCACGGATCTCGTCAATCCGCCGCAATAGTTCAAGACTCTGTGAACGGAGCTCTCGCACCTTCCGATCGTACACTTCTGTCGTAATTCGGCCTTCCAACCTGTCCTCGTACAATGCTTCCACCTTCGCTTCAACCCTACGATGCTGCTCTTCAAGCCGCATAACTTCACTTTCTCGGGCAGCTCGCTCGCTCAGACCGGATCCGGCCATAGCCTCTTGCAGCCAGGTTAGTACTTGGGGCGGCATCACCAACCTCCGCAACGAGGCCGCGAACTGATCCTGCATGGCCTCCTCTCGCGTATAGGGCTCCGGGCACTTCCCGCGGTGACCAGTGCAGTGATAGTAGACGTACTTCTGTTTTTTCAACTCACCAACGAGACAACAGTGGCAATGACCGCACCGGACGAAGCCGCTGAATGCAAAATCACGTTTGACCCGGTGCTGTTTAGTGGCAACGCGGCGGTCGAGTAATGTTTGTACTCTTTCCCAGGTCTCGCGGTTCACAAACGCTTGGTGCGTGCCCCTGTAGGTCACACCGTCCCAGTCGAAATCACCACTGTAAATGCGTTTCCGAAGGATCTGATGCAGCGTGCTCTTGTGCAATAAGCGGCCCCGAATCGTCGAGCCCTCTACCCTGGACTTGGCAGCAAGAGCCTTTAGCGAATACTTCCCCGTGGCAAACTCTTCGTACAGCAGCGTGATTGTCGGCGCATCGTCATTCGGAACGATGACGTGCTTGCCATCTGCGCCCTCAACATTGCGATAGCCCGCCGGCGCGCAGCTCGGGTAGAGACCGCTCTTGGCCTTTTGCAACATGCCCTTGAGCGTCTCCTCCCCCAAATTCTGCGAATAGTTGCGGGCCATGAGCACTTTGATGCCATGGATGAATTGCTCAGACGATCGGGAGTCCGGAGATAGCGTGCAGCCCTCTTTGACAAAATGTATCGTCACGCCGAACCCATCCACAGTCCCGTAGTCTGCGATGTTGCGATAGAGGCGGTCGGTTTTCTCGACCAGGATGGTCCGGCACCTGCTCCCGCTTTTCTTCAAGAATGCGAGCATCTGACCGAACCCGGTCCTGCCCCCCACGCTCGCCGACTCCACATCGATATACTCCTGGAGGATGATCATGCTCTGCTGCTTTGCGTAGTTGCGCAATAGTTCCAGTTGCGCAGGGATCGAGAAGCCTTCTCGCTCCTGTTCCTTGCTACTTACTCGGGCGTAGATGACTACGTTCAGGCGCCCGGTTGTTTGATTGTGTTGCATTCTTCCTTGTCCCTCGAAGCCAGACCGATCAACTTCGGCCCGGCGTCAATGTTCTTGAGTTCCACTGCGTGCCGCTGGTCTATATCCCAACCGGCCAGAATCAGAATGAATTCTATCAGTCTCCGGCGACGTTCAGCCCATTCGCCATCTGAGAGCCGGCGCACGGCGCGCTGTTCGATGACGCCTCGGGCCAAACGCTCCGCCTCGGAGGGATGGTGCTGACCCTTCTGCTCCGAGCTAAACCGGGCTTGTGGCTGCGGGTTGTGATCGCGCGTGGTCACGTCAAAAAAAGGCTTCCCTTCAGGGGGCGAAGACCGAGTAGCGATGGTTCCGCTGTTACCGGTGTTTTCCGTGTTGTCTCTAGATTTGTTAACATGGCTGCGACGCAGATTCCAGCAAATGTTTGTAACTTAAGGAGCGAAGATGTCGCTACCATACAGACGCTTCGCCAGTTACGTTCTTGGCGATCGCGCAGAGCGCTCTGACCCCGAATGGCGTGATCGAGTTACTTTCTCCGGCAATCATGTTTCACGTCAGTTCGTTGCGCCGGTTCGCGGGAACAACGAAACGCCGACAGCCTATGCGACACGTCTACAGGACTTTCACAAGCGCTTACCGCGTCACTCCGATTTGTCAATGCGTCTAGCGCTCGCGCTGGAGGCGTTAATTCGCTCGGGAGAGAAACAGTGGGCCGCGGCTAGTTTCATTCTTGGCGAGCTAAGAGAGTCCTCTCAACGCTCACGGGAGCAACGATTGGCCTACGCTCAGCTGGGGATTCCTCACAAGGAGTTCGACGTCGGCCTAGGCAACACCAGACGCGGGCGCCGTGGCAAACGCAAGCGGCGCGGCTTCACTCGGACCGATCGATTTGTCGAAACCATTCGTGCCCAGGCTTTGCGATTCAAGCGCATGCATAAGGACTTCGATCGGCTTTTCGAAAATGAGATCGGCTCCTTTCGATTTAGCTTTGCACGGGATGTCGAATGGTATGCTCAGGCCGAAGCCCGATACGAGGCTTGGTTGCGCCAGTTTGAAAGTCGACAAGGAGCCATTGACTGGTGGACTGCCATGCCCATTGCTGTCCTCGCCGAGCTTTACCACGAGCAGATGAAGCACGACCAAGCCCGTGTCTGCTACCGGAAGGCACTCCAGGCTGCTCGGCGCGCAATCATGCACGAGGATTTCCGAAAATTCATCCTTGGGCAACTGCGAATCCGTGTGAAGGCTTGCTCGAAAGGTACACACCAGTTACCGCCAATGGAGTACCGGGGGCCGGGGTTGCCCGTTGAGCAATCGGAGGCACATTGAATGGGCGCGTCCGCCGAGATCGCTCTAACCCTCGAAGTCGCATCCCGGTAGGACGATCCCAGCGCCGCAACGCTGAGCGGGTCTCAAACTCAGGAGCAGTTCCCCGTAGAACTGGCGCGAAGCTATGCCAAAAGCCCCAGGTGCATTTTGGCACACCGAGAACAAGGATTGGCTCCTGACCAAGGGTGGCGCGCCTGAAAGCGCCGTCGCTTCGCTTTGTGCGCCTGCGTCAACAAACCGGACCTGAAATTAGCGGCGGGTCATGCCGTATAGGGTGGGCTCGAGCGGAGGCGAATTGTGGCCTCGTGAAAATTGGCACGCCCAATTACTACTACTAGTAATTACTACAGTTGGTCGGCCCGTCGAAGAAGGGCAAGATAATACTCTGTTTGCAACACTTACCGTACAACAGAGATTTCGCCAAAAACGGTAATTCAAGCCGCCCCTTAGCTAGCCAGCGCGACACCACATCGTGCCCAAGCTTCCGATTGGGCAGTTTGCCTATACCAAACCCCTTACGCTAATTTTGGCAGAGGTCAACGGGCAAAGGGGGCTTACGCGGGTCCAGTGAAGCTGGCACGGGGTGCGACTGAAGCTTTGCCACCCTACTACGGAGGGCAAGCTGCCTAGCAGCAGTAAGAGAGTATATATTATAGCACTGGTGTCCGGCTATCGCTTCTGAGCCGGGGTGTAACCCAGAAGCTTCGCATGGTGAAGGGGGAATGAGGGCGCACGCACTGAAAACAGGCATCCAAGGAGGAGCGGAGGCGTAGGGTAGATTCGCGGGGCTTGTTTTTGATGTTTGTGGGGCGAGTTGCGCAGGCAAAGTTGGGTCGGGAAGGGTTGAAAGGAGCCTGAGGTCAAGGGGAGGCAACCGACGTTTCGGGCCGGGGGTAGGAAGTACAGGCGTCAGGCGGTTTTCGGTTCAGCCGGCGAATCGGGCGCACGGATGTTGGGTGGAAGTTTGGATACATCCCTGCGCAGTTGGCAAGCCACCTCGATGGTGGCCATGCGGTAGCGTCGAAATAGTTTGGAATGGCAGTGAGTGAACGCCATGGAGAGCGTGAATGCCAATAAGAGGATCAGGCTGACGGCAGCCAGTCCGCAGTTGGCCACAAGCGCAGGGGTCTGTTGCGGGACGAGTTCGCCGGTGTCCATGGGGGGAGCGGGCCGGCCTTGGCTTTGCCGGGCGCCGGTGGAAGGGCGGTGCCGGCAGGCGTGCAGAAAGCCGTGTTTGAAGGCCCAGTTCTGAGTCAGGTCGTTCCAGCCGTTGTTCTCCTGCTTCCAGCGGTCATGACCCAGCTGGCGTACCAGGGTCGCGGGAAACACTTGCGGATCGAGCGTCGTGATCCAGAGCCATTCGTGTCCGGTGGTTTCAGGCGTGAGTTTGCCCCGGCGGTAGTGATTCTGTGTGAGCGACTCTTCGGAGCGCACGACCCGCACCGGCTGTGGGTAATCGGCTGAAAACGGCAATCCATCGGTATCCCAGAGCTGTATCTGAGAAGTTTTGCCGCCGCGCTGCTCGGTCAGCTGGCCATCCGCGGGCCGCCGGGCGAACAGCCGGACAGCGGATTGATACAATTCGCGATGATTCTGTTTCAGGCTGACGACCAGATCCCAGCCCAGCTCCGCGGCTAGTTTGAAAACCGGAGCCTGCGCGTAGAGAGCGTCCAGCAGAAGGATGTCGAAGAAGCGGCTGCCGTACTGAGCAGGGAGATTGCGAAGCAGCCGCAAAGCGGCGGTATCCTCGCCCTCGCCGGGCTGGAGCCATTCCAGGGCGAGAAATGTCTTAACCGGGCCGTGGATCATCTGGCACCCCACCGCGCGGTGATAATACTGGATCTGTTCGACGTTGACCCCGGCTTTTTTGACCGTGACGCGCCGTTCCAGACAGGCATCGCAGTGGCGGCTGTAGCTGGAAAGCACCTCGATGCCGTCCATCGCGGCCACGCTGCGACCCTGCACGCGATCGGCATCGAACACTTTGTTCCGCTTCAGTGTCCGGTTGACATCGATCAGCATCCGCTCCAGGCCTTCCAGATGAAAGCCGGAGAGCACCCCTGGCGACGCCAAGGCGGCGCCGTATCTCAATACCCAGTTCAACGAAAGCCAGGCCCGCTTCTCGCCGGACGGGCACTTCGTTGCATATACGTCAGACTCGTCCGGCTCATCCGAGGTATATGTGCAGACATTTCCGGACCCTGAGGGTGGAAGGGTGCAAGTGTCTCAAGGAGGTGGCGGAAACCAGTTTCCGCACTGGCGGCGGGACGGCAAAGAATTGTTCTACCTCCTGGGAGGCGCAGCAGGCGGCGGCAGGCTGATGTCCGTCCAGGTGACTCTCACTCCGCAGTTCAAGGCCGGCATCCCCAAGGTTTTGTTTCAGGTTCCCAACGGAACTAGTCCCTTCGACGTAACCGGTGACGGCCAAAATTTCATCAAGCTGGCGCTGGTGTCGGCTACTCCCGTAGCGCCGCCCGAACCCATCACGGTGGTGCTGAACTGGGCGGCGGGGTTGAGGAAATGACCGCACGAACCAAGTCCAGCTCACGTCCCTGTTTGTCGCCGAACCGGACTGGTGCGTTGGGTGCGCGTGCGCAAAATGGGTTGGTAGCGCCCGAAGGCCCCACTACGGACAAGCGGGAAGAGCGGGCGGTACGCTGGTTCCAAACGAGTTCTGCTTCCAGCAGTTACCGCTACCTGTGCCATCCCAGGCGAAATCGGCACGCAATGCGTTGAGCAACGGATTGGGAAGCGCAACACTGCCATTTCCGTGCACGAAGTTTCCCTCAATGTGATTGCCGTCGGGATTCGGATCGATGTTCAGTCCAGTGCATGGTTCCCCCAACAAGGTGACCGCGAGGCAGACGTTAGCCACGCCGACGCCCGCGAATTGGTTGCCTGTCACCCGGTTCATCGCGATGGTGGTGGTATCGGCCCCGGTCAGCAGAATGCCGATGCCGGGCGGCAGGACGGAGAGCGGATCCTCCATCTCCGCAGTGTTGGCACGGTTGTTGTCATGGACGTGGTTGAATGCAACAAATGTCCTCTGCTGCGTCTCTCGCAGTAGGAAGGGGAGGACATCAACAAAAATGCCGAACGCATTGCCATAAACCTCATTCGAGACTAGGACGCAATTGCGGCTGTTCTCCACCTCGATGCCCAGAAGACTATCGTGGACGCGGTTGCCGTTGATCAGGAAATTATCGCTTTGCCCGACGTAAATCGCGGCGTCGAGCGCGGTGTTCATCACTTCGTTATTTGATATGACGCCGTTGCGCGAGACCACCGGGAACAGACCATAAACCCTATTGCCATCCGCTACGTTGTCTTTCAACGTCAGACCGTCGATGCAGGCAACGTGCACGCCGTGCACCGCAAACCCGCGCACCGTGAAGCCGGAGAGGGAGAAGGTGTGGATGGTTGCACCGGAGATGCCGCAGGGCGGATGTTCGGGATCCGACTCCGGACCAGCTCCGGAAGAATCGGGCGGGCTTACCCAGATACCGAAGGACTGGCCACCCGCGTTCTCCAGGACCACGGGCCGACCCGGCGTCGACACTCCGACCAACTCCACGCTCGAGTGGATCGTGAGAGCGTTGAGATCGCCCGGCGAACCTTCGTGGTAAACGCCCGGCAGAACCTGGACGCGGTCGCCCGGCTTCGCGTCGCT
>JBGPHB010000011.1:0-15688 GCA_041484155.1 Bryobacteraceae bacterium | reverse complement strand
GCCGGTGGCGATCACCACATTGCGGGTTTCGAGCATCTGCGTGGCGCCGTCCGCCGTGACCTCGACTTTGCCAGGACCGGCCAGACGCGCCCATCCCTTGATCCAGTCGATCTTGTTCTTTTTCATCAAAAACTCGACGCCCTTGGCGTGTTTGGCGACGATCTTGTTCTTGCGATCACTCACCAGAGGAAAGTCGAGCCGCGGATTGTCGCAATGGATGCCGTCCTCGACGGAGTGCAGGAATCGCTCCCAGACGTCAGCCGCGTGCAGGAAAGCCTTGGTGGGAATGCATCCGACGTGCAGGCAGCAGCCGCCCAGCTTCGGATCCTTTTCAATAATGGCTGTTTTTAGACCGTACTGACCCGCCCGGACGGCCGCCGAGTAACCACCGGGGCCGCTCCCGATGACGATCACGTCGTATGTCATTTATTTTTTAGTGTAGCATTGGGCTCAAACGCTCTTTCTGGAACTTAATTGGCATGGACGCGGAAATCCTAGCAGAAGCCATTGTGCGAATTACGGATACCGATCAGGAACTGCTCAAGCGGGTTTGCGATGGCGACGAAGCTGCCTTTACCGCGCTGTACCGCCGTAGGCAGGGCGCTGTGTACCGGTTCGCTCTTCAGATGACCGGCAGCGCGGGTATCGCCGAGGACGTGACCCAGGAGGTCTTCATTGCCCTGCTGCAACATGGACGGCGTTTCGATCCGGGGCGCGGGACTCTGGCTTCGTTCCTCTACGGGATTGCACGGAATAAGGTCTTGCGACGTTTGGAGAAGGATCGCGGAACCGAGCCCGAAACCGCGATGGAGGACGTTGCCGGCGAGGTGGATCTGCTCGGAGAGTTGACTCAACGGGAGACGATCGACCAGGTCCGGCGCGCCGTATTGAGCCTGCCGCCGGCGTACCGCGAGGCAGTGGTGCTTTGTGACTTGCAAGACTTGAATTACCAGGACGCTGCCGTTGCGCTCGATTGTCCCATCGGGACCGTGCGTTCGCGGCTGAATCGGGGGCGGGCTATGCTGGCGCAAAAATTGGGAGCCGAAGTGGCGAGGAGCATCCGATGAGCGAGGAACGAGTCGTAGAAGCATTGCGAGCCCTGGCGGAGCACGACCGGGGAGCGGAAGCGCCGCCCCAGGTGGAGGATCGGGTGCTGCGTGCGTTCCGCCGGCGTGGTGGCAGGCGAGTCTGGCCGTGGGCGGCTGTGGCTGCGGCGTTGGTGGTGGCGATCTTTTTGTGGAAGAGCGGGCACCCGCCCCAGGCGCCAGCGCAACTTCCGCCGCCGGCAGTGACGCGGACTGTGATTCCTGTCCCCGCTGAACCAGTGGTCGTGAAGCTCAGGCGCAGGTCCGTTCCGGCGCCTCACCGGGAGGCCGTTACAGATTTCTTCCCGTTGATCGACGTCGCGCCGCCGTTTGAGCGGGGTGCATTGGTCCGCGTAAACCTCCCCGCTGCGGCCTTACGCACCGTCGGCGTGCCAGTAGCGGAGGATCACCTTGCCGACCGGGTGCAGGCGGATGTGTTGGTTAGCGAGGAAGGCTTGCCAAGGGCGATTCGGTTCGTGAAATTTCAACAGTAGTTCAAGAAGGAGAAAACAAATATGAAGACGATGACAACCGCAATCTTAGCGTTCGCGGCCGGAGGCATCCTCCTGGCGCAGGATCATCCAGCCGATGTCATATTTACCGCACCGACGTTTGAATACGTGGCGGGTGAATTGGTGGGCGGCAGCCCGGTAAAAGGGGCGCCATATTCGGCTCAGGCCGTCACGGAAACGACGCATACGCTCGCCGACGGCAACCGCATCGCGCGAAGCTCGTCCGCCATGTTGTATCGGGACAGCCTGGGGCGCGAGAGGCGCGAGCAGTCGATGGCGAGCATCGGCCCGTGGAGCGCGCAAGGCGAACCCATGCAGACGGTTTTCATCTCGGACCCCGTGGCGGGCGTGAGTTATGAGTTCAACCCCAAGAACCGGACCGCGCGGAAGATGCCGTCGCCGCCTGCTCTTCCGGCGGGTCTGAAGGGCGCCGTGAGGGGCGCGGCCGGCATCGCCATGGTGCAAGGCGAATTCAACATCGCGATCCCTGCCCCCGCGACGGGTGCGGCTCGAACGATGATCTATAGCTCAACCAGCGGCAACCTGGCTGCGCCGAAGATCGAACAACTCGGAACCACGACCATTGACGGTATCCAGGCCCAAGGAACACGGACCAAGGTGACCATTCCGGCGGGTCAAATCGGTAATGACCGGCCGATCGATATCGTCTCCGAGCGCTGGTTTTCGCCAGAGCTGAACGTGACCGTTCTCTCCAAGCAAAGCGATCCCCGGAGCGGCGAGACAGTCTATCGCCTCACCCAGATCAATCGGAGCGAGCCGCTCCATTCGTTATTCGAGGTTCCGGCGGACTACATGATTAGCGAGACGCCGGCAATCAGATTTGAGCGCTTCGTGGGCAAGCCTGAAGAGTAGAGTAATCTCGCGGGAAGCGACGTGGCGCGCGCACTCGTGCGAGCCACGTTCACAATCCTGTGAACGCATGGCCAAGCGTTCGCAAGAGTGCGAACGTGGCAAACACGAGCGTGTTCGCGCCACACTATGCCGCGCGGGAGGACGCTTGCGCGGCACGCTAGACCAATTTCGCAGTTGCTGTGGCCCGCTTCCTGACGGTCGCGGTTCGGTAAGTGGCTGATCTCCCACCATGTTGACACCGAACCGCGCGCGTTAGCGAGCGGGCATGTGGTCTACATAAATCGCGAATATGCTCTAGAATCCTAAGTATGGAATCGACGCCTCCCCACGTAGACGTTATGCAAGTCATTCTGGGGCAGTGGACCGCGCATGCGGTCTCGTGCCTTGCGCGGCTCGGGATTCCCGACCTGGTCGAAGCAGGTCCCCAAACCGCCGCGGAATTGGCGGCACGAGTGCAGGCGCAGCCTGCCGCGCTCTATCGCCTGCTGCGCGCGACCGCCAGTGTAGGAATCCTGTCGGAAGGGCCGGACGGAAAATTCTCCCAAACCCCCCGCTCGGCTGTGCTCCGCAGCGACTCCCACCCAAGCCTCCGCCACCTCGCCATCATGCTGACAGACCCATGGCAAATGCGTGGGTGGGAGCGCGTAGACTACTGCGTTCGTACTGGCAAGCAGGCCCTGGACGATGTATACGGCATGCCGGTCTTCGAGTACTTCCAAAAGAATCCAGAGCACTTCGAAACCTTCAACCAGGCCATGACCTCCATGTCGACTATGGAGGGCCCGGCCGTGGCCGCCGCTTATGACTTCACCGGGATCGGCTCCATGGTCGACGTTGCGGGCGGGCACGGCCTGTTGCTCGCTACGATTCTCGAACGAAATCCCCACATGAAGGCGACGCTCTACGATATGCCGCAAGTGATCGAGGGCGCCAGGAAAGGTCCGCTGCAGGCAATGATGAACCGCTGCACGCTCGCCGCCGGGGACATGTTCGCATCCGTTCCAGCCGGGGCCGACGCCTACCTCATGAAACACATCATCCACGACTGGCCCGACGATCTCTGTTTAAAGATTCTCCGCGGATGCCGCCAGGGCGTGAACCCCGGCGGGCGGCTCCTGGTGGCCGACAGCGTGGTTCCGAAGGGCAACGAGCCCTCGGTCGGAAAAATCATGGACATCGAAATGTTGATCTTCCCGGGCGGTCTGGAGCGGACCGAGGAGCAGTTCCGGGATTTGTTTGCTGCCGCGGGCTGGCGGCTGAGCCGGGTCATCCCGACCGAGTCCTCGCTTTCGATCGTAGAAGGTCTTCCAGTCTGAGGCTGACCATCGCGGATCGGTACGTGGCTGATTGCCAAGAGTGCTGACACTGAGCCGCGACCAGTAGGTTAAGATTAAGGCTTAAGTAGCCCAGTCGCCTTCCCGCCCTGTCGCCCGGCAATTTGCCCGATTCCCACGCAACATTTTGCATTTCAAGGTGCGTGCGATCCCAAATCTCGATCGATATGAGAAAGGAGAACAGGAGAATGTCCCGCAAGTCTATGGAGAGCCCGGTAAAGCGAATCAGAAAAGCGATGGCTTCCGCGCCGCCCGCGCCGCGGCATCGCAAATCGGCGGCTCAAATCGCCATGGCAGGCTCCACCGGCGATGAGAGCTCACATGAAGACATTGCGCGTCTTGCCTACGCGTTGTGGGAGTCGCGCAGAGGCCAGGGCGGCTCGCCTGACGACGACTGGCATCAGGCGCAAGAGTTGCTAGCAAAGCGAGGCTAATCGCCTGGCATCAAGGCGCGCTTTCACGAGGTCGGGGTCATGTCGCTGGAGGTACCGCCCGCGGCGGGAACGTAGCACTTCAGCGTGTAGTCCATTACCATGCGATCGGCGCTAAACCGCCGGCCGAGCGTCCGGATGGTTCGCTTCATCCGCTTGATCCAACCGCGCGGCAGACCATCGCGATCGCGCTGATAGTACAGCGGAATCACTTCTTCTTGAAGGGTCCGGTACAGGTCCTCGCCGTCGCGGGTATCGTGAACGTCCATGTTGGAATGAGTTCGGCCGGTTCCGATGGCGAAACCGTTAAACCCGTCGTAGGCCTCGGCCCACCAGCCATCCAGGACGGAGAGGTTCAGGCCACCGTTCAAGACCACCTTTTGGCCGCTGGTTCCCGAGGCCTCCAGCGGCCGCCGGGGGATGTTCAGCCAAACGTCGACGCCCTGCACGAAATGCCGTCCGACGTTGATGTCGTAGTCTTCCACGAAGACGAACCGGTCGGCAAACTGGCGGTCGCGCATCAAATCCGCGATCTGCTGCAAGACTCGCTTGCCGGGTTCGTCATGGGGATGCGCCTTGCCGGCGAAAACGAACTGCACCGGGCGCTTGGGGTCGTTGACCATGGAGGCCAGCTTCTCGACATCCCTCAAGATCAAATTGGCCCGTTTGTAGGTGGCAAAGCGGCGCGCGAAGCCGATAGTGAGGGCGTCCGGATTGAGGACCCGGCCCAGGCTTTGCAGCGTTTCCAGCGGCTCGCCGCGCCGGGCGGCCTGTTCCATGGCGCGGCGCCGCACAAATTCCAGCAATCGCGATTTCAAGCTGAGATGTGTTTCCCAAAGTTCGCCATCGTCGACGTTTTCAATTCCTTCCCAAATGCGCGGGTCGCCGCTGCGCTCGTTCCAGCCGGTGCCTAAATGGCGGTCATACAGACGAAACATTTGGGGCGCCAGCCAGGAAGGGACATGCACGCCGTTGGTAATGTGCCCGATGGGAACCGCGTCCTCCGGCTTGCCCGGGTGAAGGCCCGTCCACATAGCTCGCGAGACCTCGCCATGTAAAGCGGAAACGGCATTCGCTCGCCGCGAGAGCCTCAGGCCCAGCACGGTCATGCAGAACTGCTCGTGGTTGTTGGAGGGGGTCTCCCGCCCCAGGCCCATGAGACTCTCGTGGGAAAGCCCCAGTGCGTCACGCAGGGGCCCGAGGTGCTCCTCGACCAGGCCGGCGTCGAATCGGTCGTGGCCGGCTGGCACGGGAGTGTGGGTGGTGAAGACCACTTCCCGGGAAACGCGGCGCACGGCTTCATCGGAACCCACGCCTTCATCCTGCATGCGGGTACGAATCGCTTCGAGAACCGCAAATCCGCTGTGCCCTTCGTTCATGTGAAGAACGCCGGGCGTGATTCCCATGGCTCGCAAGGCACGGAATCCGCCGATCCCCAGCAGCAACTCCTGACGGATGCGGACCCGCCCGTCGCCGCCGTACAGGCGCGAAGTGAGTTCCCGGTCCTCGGGAGCGTTCCCCTCCACGTTCGAGTCGAGGAGCAGCAAGTCGCAGCGTCCTACTTTTACGCGCCAGACCTTGGCGCCAATGGACCCGCTGCGGGTTTCGATCTTCACCATGACGGGTTCGCCGGTGGTCCCGATGGCCGGTTCCATGGGCAACTGGTTGACGTCCGTTTCGAGGTACTCCTCCTGCTGCCAGCCGCGAGAATCCAGCCGTTGCCGGAAGTAACCCTGGCCATAGAACAACCCGATGCCGATGAGCGGAATATCCAGGTCAGATGCACTCTTGATGTGATCGCCGGAGAGGACCCCTAGTCCTCCCGAATACACCGGAATCGACTCGTGCAAGCCGAACTCCGCCGAAAAGTACGCCACCGGGCGAGGCCGCAGCACACCGGCATGGTTCGCGCCCCAGGTCCGGTCCGCTTGAAGATATTCTTGCTGGCGGCGGTAGGCATAGTTAATCCGGCTGTGCAGCAGGAGTTCTCCGGCGCGGCGTTCGATTTCCGCCAAGGGAAGTTCGTTCAGCAGGGAGATGGGATTGTTGTTGAGTTCCCTCCAACGGACGGGATCCAGGTCATGGAACAAGCTGGTGGAATCGTGATCCCAACTCCACCACAGGTTGCGGGCCAGCGACCAGAGCCGCTCCTGGGTGGGCGCGATGAAGCGATCGAGCGTGCGGGCCTCGCTCACCACTGGCGCGACCTGGGCGGCTGCTTCCGCCAGCATCCGGACCTCATCCTCCCGAAAGATCCGGGCCTCGACCGTTTGAACGATCAGGACGCCTTGCAGGACCCCTCGATCGATGAGAGGAACTCCCAGGAACGATTGGTAGGCGTCTTCGCCCGCTTCCCGGAAATACTTGAAGCGGGGATGGTTTTTCACCTGTTCCACGGCAACCGGGCGGACCTGTTCCGCAACCAGACCCGCGAGGCCTTCGTGAAGCGCAAGACGGAGAGTGCCGATGCATTCGCGACGCAGTCCGAGGGTCGCGGCCAGCACCAGGTTGGCCCGATCCGGTTCCAGCAAATATGCCGAACAGACATCGGTCTTGAACCGTTTGGCGATCAAAGCGACCACATTCATGAGCGTTTCAGCAGGTTTGCCGCCTCCCTGCGCGAGGTTGGCGATTTCCTCCAGAGTCAGGACATAACTGGCTGCACGCACATCTGTGGTTGTGCTCATTGATTTCTCTCCCGTGTCGCTTCTTCGTCGGTATGCGCTGCGGCGGCGCGGTCCGGTCTAAACGACAGGGTTCTCACACGGGGTTTCAACCGCCCAGGGGGACATGCCTACTTAACGTAGTCTAAGGGTACACAAGCTGGTAAGCAAATCCGATTGAGTGTGGCTCGTGGGAGTACGTCTAGACGGTCTATTAGGGAGTAGGATTAATCCGACTCCCGATCGGCGTCAGGACGCCCGATCTCCAATTTGGCATCAAGCGTGTCACTAAACCAGTCGTTGGACCCCAAGACTAGTCGCCCATGACGCACGATCTCTTGCAGCTTGATGCAGCCTTGAGTGAGCCGAAGCCGCGTCTCCCGGCGTCGTTGTGGGCCATTGTCCTGGCCGGCGGCCAAGGGGTGCGGCTGCGTCCTCTGGTCCGGCAGGTTTGTGGCGATGACCGGCCCAAGCAATTTGCCAGCATCATTGGTTCAAAGTCCCTGCTGCGCCACACGCTGGAGCGCGTGAGTCTAAGGATACCTCCCGCGCAGACGGTGGTCGTTACGTGCCAGGCCCACAACGAATACGTTACTGAGGAGTTTTCGGGGACCGAGTACGAGCAGATTCTCGTGCAACCGGAAGATCGAGGGACGGCGGCCGGCATCCTGTATCCAGCTCACTGGATTGAACAGCAGGATCGGGAGGCTATTGTGGCGGTGTTCCCCTCGGATCATTTCATCCTGGAACGAAGCGAATTCATGGCTCATGTTCTCGAAGTAGTCGACTTTGTCCGGGTGCACCCAAGCCGTCTGGTTCTGATTGGCGCGCTGCCCAGCGGGCCTGAACCGGAGTATGGCTGGATCGAGCCGGGTGAGCCTGTGGGTCAATCCGCCGCGAACACCGTCCATCATGTTCACAGATTCTGGGAGAAGCCGGCCGAAGAGAAGGCCCGAACGCTCATGGCGAACGGATGCCTATGGAATACGTTTGTGTTTGTCGCGAAGATCGATACTCTGCTCGGCGCCGGGCGTATGTTTCTTCCGGAGCTGACCAAGCGGCTGGCCGACGCTGCCGCGAGCGCCGCCACCGGGCCCTGGTCCGCAATCGAACAGGTGTATGCTGAGGCGGCCAGTACCGATTTTTCGCGTGCCGTGCTGGAACAGTGCCCTCCATTTCTGGCTGTCTCTCCGCTTCCGGCGCTCACCTGGTCCGACTTGGGGACGCCCGAGCGAGTGCTCCAGAGTCTTCAGTTAGTAGATTTCTGAAACCCCGCCCTGACGGGCGGGGCTTGCGGACCCGACCCGTTACAAGCCGTAAGAAACTATCACTGTAGCTGCGCGTTTAAAGCCCCGCCCGTCAGGGCGGGGTATGCCCTGCTAAGATGCGGGCATGGCCCTGCCCCGCGCACGGGTTGTCATCGAGAGCGTGCGGCCTCAAATCGATGATGGCCGGTTTCCGATCAAACGGGTGGTTGGCGAATCGGTAGTCGTGGAAGCCGATATTTTCGCCGACGGCCACGACGAACTTTCCTGCCGCCTGTGGTATCGGCAAGGCGCGAACGGCCCATGGCGCGAAACACCCATGCTTCCGCTTGGGAACGACCGCTGGCGCGGCGAGTTTCGCGTGACGGAACTGTGCAACTATCACTACACCATCGAAGGCTGGGTGGACCCTTTTCGAACCTGGCGTCACGACCTGATCAAGCGGCTGGAAGCGGGGCAGAACGTCGATGCCGATCTGCTCATGGGTGCGGCGCTGATTGAGAAGGCAGCGGAGCGCGCCACGGGCGATGATGCCGGGAAATTGCTCACCTGGGCGCAACGATTGCGCCAGGGAGAGTCCGCTGTGGACGAAGACCTGGCGGACACGGTATTCCGTTATCCCGACGTCCAATTCGCCACGCGCTATTCAAAGGATCTCGCGGTCGTCGTGGATCGCGAAAAAGCGAGGTTCTCCGCCTGGTACGAAATTTTTCCGAGGTCCTGTTCGTCAGAACCCGGGCAGCACGGCACGTTTCGCGATTGCGAAGGCTGGCTGCCCTATATCGCGTCCATGGGCTTCGATGTTCTTTACCT
Organism: Bryobacteraceae bacterium; assembly: GCA_041484155.1. Classification (GTDB taxonomy): domain Bacteria; phylum Acidobacteriota; class Terriglobia; order Bryobacterales; family Bryobacteraceae; genus Palsa-187. Next base: position 6,712 of record JBGPHB010000011.1, on the reverse strand, counting down.
GCCGCCCATCCATCCCATTGGCCGAACGTTCCGAAAGGGCAGGAATAACGCGGCTAGCGCGGTGCCCGGGGACGTCGGCAGTCCGTGGGCCATTGGCGCGAAGGAGGGCGGGCACAAGTCGATTCTTCCCGAACTGGGGTCGATCGAGGATTTCCGCAGGCTGGTGGCGAAGGCCGCCGAACACGGCCTCGAAATCGCGCTCGACATCGCGTTTCAGTGCTCGCATGAACACCCCTACCTTCGAGACCATCCAGAATGGTTCCGGAAACGCCCGGACGGCACCATTCAGTACGCGGAAAATCCGCCGAAGAAGTATCAGGACATTTATCCCCTGGACTTCGACACTCCGAACCGGCAAGAGTTGTGGGAGGAGTTGCAGAGCGTCATGCTGTTTTGGATCGGACACGGCGTGCGGATCTTCCGCGTCGACAATCCGCACACCAAGCCGTTCGAATTCTGGGAGTGGGCCCTCACCGGGATTAAGGAAAAGTATCCCGGCGTCCTGTTCCTGTCCGAGGCGTTCACGCGCCCGCGCGTGATGAACTGGCTCGCCAAGTTGGGGTTCTCGCAATCCTATACATATTTCACCTGGCGTCACAGCAAAGAGGAACTGACGGCCTACTTCACGGAACTCACACAAACCGAGGTGAGCGAATACCTCCGGCCGAATTTATGGACGAACACTCCGGATATTCTCACGGGGTATCTTCAGACTGGCGGCCGGCCGGCGTTCACGGTCCGCCTGACACTGGCAGCTACGTTGGGGGCGAACTACGGCATCTATGGACCCGCCTTCGAGTTGTCTGAGAACACACCCTACGCACCCGGCAGTGAAGAGTATCTTCACTCCGAAAAATACGAGATCAAACACTGGGACGTGAATTCAGCCTTGAGCCTGAAAGAATTCATCGGGCGCGTCAACCGCATCCGGCGTGAAAACCCGGCGCTGCAAAGCGACCGCCACCTGCACTTTCACAGGACCGATAATCCCCTGCTGATCTGCTACAGCAAAGCCACCCAGGACAAGTCCAACGTAATTCTGAATGTAGTAAATCTGGATACAGTCTATACGCAGAGCGGCTGGACGGATCTCGACCTGTTTGCCCTCAATCTGGATCCTCAGCAGGAGTTTGAAGTGCACGACCTTCTCAGCGAAAATCGCTATCGTTGGCGAGGCGCGCGCAATTACATCGAGCTGACGCCAAACAGTGCGCCAGCGCACATTTTCCGGACTCGACAATAATGGCGGAACCAGACGTCATCCCGCAAGAAGTTAAAGGACGGATCGAACAGATCGGTTCCGCGGACCTGGTGATCGGCCTGGCGGACGGCGAGGGTAGCGATGCAGTCACGGCCGCCGCCGCCAAGGCGCGGGCTGCGTTTCAAGCGCTTTCTCCGGCGTTGAAGGTGGTCCTGGTACATTCCAATGGCTCAAACGGGGCGCCGGACCCGTGGCTCGTTTCCTTCCCGCGCGCCGCGAATAGCAGCGACATCTTCACCATCAGCCATCTACTCGGAGGGCGGGCCTGCGCCGTGTTGGGATCGAATCCGGAGAGCATTACGCCCGAGAGCATGCGCCGGCTGACTCAGCCCGTGCTGGACCAGAACGCGGATCTGGTGGTGGCTTGTTACCCGCGTCACAAATTCGACAGTCTCATCAACAGCGGCATCGTGTACCCGCTCATCCGCGCGCTGTACGGCAAGCGCGTGCAATGGCCCATGGCCAGGGATTTCGGCTTTTCGCAGAGGGCCGTCGACCGGTACCTCATGCTGCCTCGCAACGGCTCCCCGGCCTGGATGGTGACCGAAGCCGTCAGCGGCGGTTTACAGATTTCGCAGACGAATCTGACGACCCAGCCGCAACCTCAAAAAGGAGCCGGGGATGTAAGCTCCGTGCTCGCGCAGGTGTTGGGTCCCATTTTTCTCGATGTTGAACGGACCGCTCCTTTTTGGCAGAGGATCCGCGGGTCGCAGGCGGTTCCCACCTTCGGCATGCAGCACGCTTTGGCGGAGGAATCGAGCCCGGTGGACGTCAGCCGCATGATCGAGTCGTTCCAACTGGGCTTTCGGGACTTGCGCGAGGTTTGGAACCTGGTCTTACCGCCGGCCACGATGATTGGGCTGAAGAGGCTCACCGATCAGTCTGCGGATCGCTTCGCGATGCCGGACGAGTTATGGGCGCGAATTGTTTACGACTTTGCCCTGGGGTTCCGCCTGCGCGTGATGAACCGCGACCATCTGTTGCGCGCCCTCACGCCGGCGTACCTGGCGTGGGTGGCATCGTACGCCCTGGAAATGCAAAACGCCACTTCCGAGGAGGTGGAGGAGAGAATTGAACGGCTCTGTGCGGTCTACGAAGCGCAGAAGCCTTACCTTCAGTCCCGATGGCGTTGGCCCGATCGATTCAATCCATAGGAGGTGATCTATGTGGGAACAGGTCAGGAGTGCACTAAACCAATCGACAGACCGGGTGATCACGGAGATCGCGAACTTGTTACCCGGAATGGTGGCGCTGTTCGTGGCGATGCTGGTTTCCGCGCTGATCGCCTGGATTCTCAGCCTGGTGTTGAAGCGGTCGCTCAAGGGCATCGGTTTCGATCAGCGGCTGGCGGGCTGGGGCCTGGCGGGATTGGCCGACTGGGCGCCGGCCCGGAGTCCGACCTTGCTGGTGACGCGCGCGGTTGCCTGGGGCGTGATTCTGATCGGTTTCCTGATCGGAGTGGCCGCTTTTGACGCCACGCTGACGTCGCGGTTGGTGCTGCAATTGTTTGGCTACCTTCCGAATGTGATGGCCGCGATTCTGCTGCTGCTCTTCGGCAACGTGATTGCCCGTTTTCTGGCGCGCGGGGTGTTGATCAATGGGGTCAATCTGAACCTTCAGTACGCCCGCTTGCTGAGCCTGGGGGTCAAGTGGTTGGTGCTCGTTCTTACCGTAACGATGGCGCTGAATCATCTTGGCATCGGCGGCCGGATCCTGGACCTGGCGTTCGGCATCATGTTCGGAGGCATCGTACTGGCACTGGCCCTGGCGGTCGGGCTGGGATCGAAGGAACTGGTGAGCCGTTCGCTGGAGCGGCAAGCCAGCAAGGCGCCGGAAGAGCTGGCGGAACAGTTTCGGCATTTGTGACTTGACCTTGCGTGACCCCGCCCTGACGGGCGGGGCTTGGTCGCGCGTGCATCCGCGCCCGCTAACTAACACCGTCCCCCAACGAACCCGTCCGTGCGCAAGCCCCGCCCGTCAGGGCGGGGTTGTTGCATCCGCAGTCTGATTATTCCTCCGCCCGACGCAGCTCTTTCACATCAATTCCTAATTGGGCGCACTTCTTGTAAAGATGACTCCGTTCCAGCCCCAGCGCCCGCGCGGCCTCGGTCATGTTGTTTCGTGTGCGCTCCAATTCCGCGCGGATGGTTTCGCGTTCAAATGAGTCGACCCGCGCTGAGAGCGTCCCCGACGCAGTGACACGGGCAGACTGCGGCAGAGCCGACTGGACAATCTCTTCATCCACCTGCGACTCGGCGAGAAGCAGCAAGCGCTCGACGGCATTGCGCAACTCGCGGACATTGCCCGGCCACGGGTATCGCTCCAGCGCATCCACGGCGGCGGGGGTGAATGGCTTGGGCTTCCAGCCGTTCACCTCACAGACCTGCCGGCTAAAGTGCTTGACCAGAACGGCGATATCGCCTTTGCGCTCTTTGAGCGGGGGAAGCATGATCTGGAACACGTAAATCCGATGATACAGGTCCTGCCGGAATCCGCCGTTGCGTACCTGCTCCTCGAGATTGCGATGCGTCGCCACCACTACTCGCACGTCCACACGGACGGCGCCTGAGCCGCCGACGCGCTCGATCTCGCCTTCTTCGAGCACGCGCAGGAGTTTCGCCTGCATCACCGCCGGCATGTCGCCGATCTCGTCCAAAAACAGCGTGCCGCGGTGCGCCTGCTCGAACTTTCCTAAATGCCGCGACGCCGCACCGGTGAACGAGCCCTTCTCATGCCCGAACAGTTCGGATTCAATCAACTCTCCCGGCACCGCCGCGCAATTCAGCGTTACGAAAGGACCGCTCCGCCGGGCGCTGCCGTCGTGCACCGCGCGTGCGATCAGTTCCTTGCCCGTCCCGGTTTCGCCCAGAATGCACACCCGCGATTCGCCCGCCGCCACACGTTCCACCTGCGCCATGACGCGCTTCATCGCTTCGCTTCGCCACACAATCTCGTGCCGGCCCACGCGGGCGCGCAGCTCGCGATTTTCGGTTTCCAGGCGCTTCAGCCGCAGCGCGTTCTCGACGGTCAGCAGCAATTTCTCGGTGGACAGCGGCTTTTCGAGAAAGTCCATCGCGCCGAGCTTGGTCGCCCGCACAGCCATGTCCAAAGTCGCCTGCCCGGACATCATCACCACCGGCGCCGTGACGCCGATCGCCCGCATCTCGCCGAGCAACACAATCCCGTCCTTATCCGGCATCACCACATCCGAAAAGATGAGATCGAACGACTGCGCACGCACCAGCTCCAGTGCGCGCGCAGCGTGATCCGCCACGGTAACCTCATACCCGGCCATTCGGAACGCGCGAGCGAGAGACGCCAATGTGTTGGGATCGTCGTCGACAATCAGCAGATGGCTCACGCCTGCTCCGCCGGAAGGTCGATGATGAATGTGGCTCCGCGACCCGGTTCGCTCACCACCGAAATTTTTCCGTGATGGTCGCTGACCACGCTCTGCACCATCGCCAAACCAAGGCCGGTGCCGTGGTGCTTGGTCGTGTAATACGGCGTGAAGAGCCGCGCGCACTCTTCTGAGGTGAGTCCGTGCCCAGTGTCCGCGACAGCCAGGCGTACGCCGTCTCCGCTTCGCGCGGTGGAAACACGCAGGGTGCCGCCGCCAGGCATCGCGTCCATGGCGTTCAGAACCAGGTTGCTCAGCGCACCTCGCAACTGTTCGCCATCGGCGGAGATTCGCAGTTCTCCACTAGTCAGATCTAATACCGGTTTGATCTTGGGTCCCACGGCGTGAAGTCTCGCGTCATACAGCTTCATGACGCCGAGCACGATCTGGTTTACCTCCACACTCTCAAACTGCGGCGGAGGCATTCTCGCGAAATCGCTGAATCTTCCGATGATGGTTTTGAGGTTAGCCAGCTCCGCCAGCAGCGTCTCGGTGCTTTCTTGAAAGACCTCGTCAAATTCCGGCCCGGAGCGTTGTCGTGCGCGCTGCAGATTCTCGATCGTGATCTGCAACGGGAACAGCGGATTCTTCAGCTCATGCGCCAACCGCCGGGCCAGCTCACGCCAGGCCGCGACGCGTTCGGCCTGGATCGCACGCTCGCGCTGCTCGAGCAGTTGTTCCGTCATCCTGTTGAACGCTTGCGCCAATTCTCCGATCTCGTCCCGCGACAGCACGTCCACACGCACCGACCAGTCGCCGCCTGCCACCGCCCGAGCGCCGGCCGCGAGCCGCTCCACCGGACGCGTGATGCGCTCCGTAGTCCACCATCCGAGCAGGATGCCGATCACGATTCCGGAGCCGCCCACCAGCACACCGATCCACAGGATGGCTCGCTCCAGGCCGATCTGTTCCCGCAGCGACGCGCCCGCAAACAGCACTCCCATCGTGCGCCCGCTGCGCAGGAGCGGCGATCCCACGAAAGCCTCCGCGCTGGATCGCTCCCCAGTCCATTGCACTACGCCGGTCGCCTGCCGGCCGGTGCGTTGCACTTCGCCAGCGAGAGCAGCCAGCTTCTCCGGATCTTTCAGAGATCCCTGCGCGTCTACCGCTTCGTTCGGGGCCAGCCACAGCAAGGCTCGCATCCCCGGCGCGCGGCCCAGCGATTTTAGGAATTCCGGACTGAGCTTGCGTCCGCCGATGACGTAGGCTTTGCCACTCGCCGTGGAATGCACGGCTACCAGCGCCACTGCACTGCCTTCCGGCGTGGGAATGCGTGTGAGAAATGCATCAGTGGCGCTCCAGTCCTGAGGAGCGATCTGCCAGTCATTCTTATATCCGAACCTCGCCGGCCAATGCGCCGACGAGATAATCGTCAAGTCCCGCAGCGTCACGTCCAGAAAATCGAGCGACTGCGCTTCGGCCTCCGTCTGAGCCCGGTCATACTCGGCGGTTCCCACGACCATTTGCTGGACGTCCGGAGACGCCGCGACTCGTTCCAGTTGCCGGGCGAGCTCCTGGCCGCGCGCGTCCAGCTCCTTGCGGAACTGGTCCAGCAAAGCGTCGCGGCGCTCATGATCGATTCGATCGAAGACCCGGCGCGTCGAGACCGACACCGCGCCCGTCACCAGCGCCACCGCGCCCGCCACAGTGAACGAGGAAATGAACAGCAGCTTGGTGCGAAAAGTCACGGCTGCTCCCTTGGGTCCAGCCAAACATCCGCCAGGCGCGGCCAGTTTCTGACCCGCGGATTCAGTGCCCAAGGTCTGGGCAAATGAAACAGCGGCACCACGCGGAAACCCTCCAACATCGCCTTTTCAAGCTCGTAGGGCCCGGCTTCAGCCGGCCCAAACTTGAGCACCCCCGCAAAATCCTCCAGAACGGACACTGCATCCCGCGACGCAACCGGCAACCGCACGAGCCGCACGTCGGCCGCGCCCGCCGCCGGCCGCATGGTGATCCCCGCTTCGCTCGCATTCACGGCGATCCGTTCCGCGATCACCCGGATCACGCCGTCCTGACGGTCGTAACCAAACGAGAGAGCCTGGCCCGTG
>JBGPHB010000010.1:0-16446 GCA_041484155.1 Bryobacteraceae bacterium | reverse complement strand
GAACGTAGTTTTCGATGATCTCGCCGCTGGGGATGTGCTGGAAAACAATCGCCGAATAAGCAAAATCAAATTCGAGGGGAGGTACCACGCTGAGGTCACAGCCGTTGTTCTGATACACGTGCGCGTTGGGCCGGTCCGCGAGCCCTTCGCGAGCCTGCGCCACCATCTCGCCGCTGACGTCGATAGCATGCACCTCTCCGAACAGGTTCGAGAGCGCGCGCGTCAGCCGGCCCGCGCCGCAGCCGATCTCGAGTACGCGCATTGTAGCCGCGTCCTTGCCCTGGCAGATGTTCACCATGTCGGTGAGGATGTCTTCGGAGATAGCCTGTTCCCCGGAGCGGAAGAACTCGTCGTCGGTCCAATCCGTGCGGCTGGTGTTGACATAGTGACGCGCGTTCTCGCGAGCTCGCGCGTCCCAATCCTGGCGCATCTTTTCAAGCTGCTGCTGCAGATTCATTAAGAGAATCAGGGGGTTGCTGGTGGACGGCGTGGGATTTGAACCCACGACCCCGGCGTTGCGAACGCCGTGCTCTCCCGGGCTGAGCTAGCCGCCCACTTGAGGCCTACGATCCTCAATATATCACGGTGTTGCTATAGCAGCGTGAGGATGAAGGCCACGGCTGGCGACGGTGTCACTCCCGCGCTCGTGCCGGTCACGACGAGCAGATAATTGCCCCGAGGGGCGGCAGTAGTCGTCTGCACGGTCATAGTCGTGACACCGCCGCTCCCGGCGATGCTCGGGGGCGCGAATTGAACCGCGACACCTGCTGGCAAAGGTCCAGCCGATAGCCCGACCGTGGAGTTGAATCCGTTTACCGGCTTGACGGCGACCTGTGCCGATCCAGAGCCGCCCCGCGCCAGGATCAGCCTGTTTGGTGCGACGCTCAGCGTGAAACCGGAAGGCGACGGGACAATCAGAGTCAGCGTGATTGCTCGGACAACGCCTCCGCCGGTTGCGGCAATCGTCAGGGGATATGTACCCGCGGCGGTGCTGGCGCCTACGGTCAGCGTCAGCGCGCTGGTACCTGAGCCGGGCGCCGAAAAGCTGCCTGGGGCGAACGCCGCCGTGACGCCGGCGGGCGCTCCGGTAACCGAAAGTACAACGGAGGAATTCAGCCCGCCGCTCACGGCGACCGACGCCGTCGCCTGGCTGCTGCTGCCCCGCGGGATGGTGATCGTGGCGGGTGTCACGGTAAGGGCGAGGGCGGGCGTCCCCTGGAGACTCGCGCCCCAATGGTTCACCAGCACAAATGCGTCGGCCGAACCCAGTCCGGTTGCCAGATCGTAGCGTGCGCCGGCGTTGAAGCCGGTCAGGCCGGGGACGGCATTGTTCCCGCTGGTGATGTCATGAAAGCAGGCAGCGCCTCCGGAGGCCTGGGCGTTCGCAAGCAGGTAGAGTTTCGTGTTCGCGTTTCCTTGCCGGGCCGCCATCCGCTGATCGACTAGAGCCATGAGGCCCGCAAACGCAGGTGAAGCCGCGGAGGTTCCGCTGACCACATAGAAGCTGCCGTTGACGGCCACTAAGTAACCGTCGTGCCCGCCGGCCGCCAGAGAAACGTCCGGTACATCTCGCCTTCCGTCAGCGGGCACGCCTGGGCCGATTTGCCAGGAAGGCTTCGCATAATAGGCGCTGGCGCCGCCGCCGCCCGCCCAGAGACCTGATCCTCCGTTACTCCCGCTTTCGTTCCAGACCACCTCCGGAATGTAGCTGAGCGCGGAGGCGTACGTCGGGGACAGGCTCGCCGCGGACCAGTAGAGACCTGGATTCCCGGCTTCATTGAACTGTGTTCCTCCCACGCACACGTTATACGGCGTGGAACAGAGGCCGTTCACCGCGGCCCCGTGGGTGGCCGCTGCCGCCGAAGACCCGTCGCAGCCGGCGGCACCGCTATCGCCCGAGGAGACCAGCGTGGTGATGCCTTGCGCCGCCGCCTGCTGCCACAGGTTGTTGTAAAAGCTGCGTTCCGTGGCGCCCATTGCGGTTTCGCAACTTCCAAAGCTGGTGCTCATCACCGGCGCTAGATTATGACTCACGATGTACAAGGTCGAAAGATCCACTCCATCGCTCGCGGAGGTGGACGCCGAGACGACGAACTTCACCGCTGCCTTCGGCGCAACCGCTCCCGACCACTGGACATCCAGACTGGCCTCGACCTGTTCGTTAAACGAGACGATGCCCGGATTGGGACCATTGAGGACGATCGTGGGAGTATTCGCGGCCAGCGCGAAGGTATTGCGAAACGTCTGCACGTCGGAGGGGTTTAGATTCGTCCGGCCCACAATCGCGATGGTCTGGCCGGTTCCGTCGATGCCGCTCAAATACAGGGGTGCGACATCGTAAATAGCGGCAAAGTCCGCCGGCGCCAGGTAGTGGGAGGCGCCACTGGTGTACTCTGGCGCGGATTGAAGGCGCGCGTGCATCGGCTGGCGGCGGAAGTCGTGGAGGCTGACCACGCCCGCCACCACACTCGCCAGCGCTTCTGGAATCTCGGGATCGCTCGCGTTTCCATAATGTGGCTCGCCATCGACGTCGTACGAATGAATCCTGGTGGAGAAGGCCGACTCCACCTGCGCGGCGGTGCCGCTGAAAACGATGGATTGGCGTCCCGCGGAAATCTCTTCGACCTCGAGGCCATGTGCATTTAGCCATCGCACCACCTGGGCGACGTCATTCGGCGAAGCGCCGAAGCGCTCGCCGAAACTTTCCGGCGTGAGCCACTTCTGGTATTGGGGCGAATTCGGGTCGTGCTGCGCCTCGAGAAGCGCGTCTAGGGCGGTCCGCTGCGAGGCGTCGGGCTGGAGTACCAGAATCATCCGCTCCATGCGGTGAGTGCCGGCGGCGGCGCCCGTTTCAAACTCCCTTCGGGCCAGAGGATGCCTGTTCCCCGTCAGTTTTACGGTGCGCCGGTTGTCCACGGGGGCCGTGACTCGGTCTCTGGAACGCTGCGCCAGGGAACCGTCATCAAATAGAAACAAAGCTCCGAAGACGGCTGCGAGGAAGATTGCGGGAAAGCGAACTTGCATGAACTCTCCTACGACGGGGATGGGCTGGCACTGGCCGGATTGTCTCCTTATCGACCCTGAGACAGGATTGTTTTAGGGAAACTTCTTGGAGGTCTTGTTATTTTCCGCTTGCTCTATGCGTCAAATCGAAGGACACTTAGAATTCATGGCCACCCCCAAAGTCATTAACGGCGCACCGGTTCGCGAGCCGGCTGACCGCTGGACCACCGCCGAAGCCGCCGACCTCTACGATGTCGCCAGTTGGGGTAAGGGTTATTTCTCCGTGGGCTCCAACGGAAACCTGTGGGTTCACCCGAACAAAGACCCTAGCCGCGGCCTGGACCTTAAGGAGCTGGTGGACAATCTCCAGCTTCGCGGCATCTCACTGCCGATCCTGATCCGCTTCGGCGAAATCCTCCAGCACCGCCTGGGTGAAATGCACCAGGCTTTTCAAAACGCCATCGCCGAGCACGGCTATCGCAACACCTACTGCTGCGTGTATCCCATAAAGGTCAACCAGCAACGCCAGGTGGTCGAGGAGGTCTTCGAGTACGGGCGGCCCTTCCGTTTCGGCCTGGAGGCCGGCTCAAAACCTGAGTTGTTGGCGGTCCTGGCCATTGCGGACAACGAGACTCCCATCATCTGCAACGGATTTAAGGACGACGAATATATCGAGATGGTCATGCTGGCCTCCAAACTGGGCCGCCGGATCATCCCGGTGGTGGAGAAGTACACGGAGCTGGATCTGATCCTCAAGCACTCGGCGCGCGTCGGGGTGCGGCCTGTCATTGGCGTGCGCATCAAACTGGCTAGCCGCGGTTCGGGGCGCTGGAAGTCGTCCGGCGGCTATCGCTCCAAGTTTGGTCTCACCGTAACCGAAGGCTTGCGCGCGCTCGATCAACTGAAGGCCGCGGGAATGGAAGACTGCCTGCAGCTTCTGCATTTCCACTTGGGCAGCCAGATCACCAACATCCGCCAGATTAAGGGCGCGGTGATGGAGGGGGCTCGCGTGTACGTGGAGCTGAAGCGCGCTGGCGCAGGCCTGTGCTACATGGACGTCGGTGGCGGGCTGGGAGTCGACTATGACGGCTCGCAGACCGATTTCGAGTCGAGCGTGAACTACACGCTGCAGGAATACGCCAACGACGTTGTGTACCACATCCAGAGCGTGTGCGACGAGGCCGAGGTGGCGCATCCGACCATCGTCTCGGAAAGCGGACGCGCGATTGCGGCGTATCACAGCGTGCTGGTGTTCAACGTGCTCGGCGTGACGGGTTTCGGCGACCAGGAATCCATGCCGGAGATCCCCGAAGATGTCGAGCAACCTTTGATCGATCTCAAGGAGACCTTGCGCGGGTTGAGCAACAAGAACCTGCTGGAGAGCTTCCACGACGCGCAGCAGGCGCTCGACTCGGCGCTGAACCTGTTCAGCCTCGGATACCTGCCGTTGCAGCAGCGCAGCTGGGCGGAGAGCATTTACTGGGTGATCTGCCGGCGCATTCAAAAACTGGCCAAGGATCTCGATTATTTTCCGGAAGAGCTGGAGGGCCTGGATGGGCTGCTTTCCGACACGTACTTCTGTAATTTCTCGCTGTTCCAGAGCATGCCCGACAGTTGGGCCGTGAAACAGCTCTTCCCCATCATGCCGATTCACCGGCTGGAGCAAGAGCCGTTCCGCCATGGGATCCTGGGCGACATCTCGTGCGACTCCGACGGCAAGGTGGACCAGTTCATCGACCGCCGCGACGTGAAGAAGACACTGGCGCTGCACGCGTTTAATGGTGAGCCCTATTTTCTCGGATCGTTCCTGGTCGGCGCCTATCAGGAGATTCTAGGGGACCTGCACAACCTGTTCGGCGACACTAATGCCGTGCACGTCACTCTGGATGAGAAGGGCACGGTGGTACTCGATGCGGTGATCCGCGGCGACACCGTCCGCGAGGTGCTTGACTACGTACAGTTCAAGTCCAACACGCTCCTCGAGCAGTTCCGCAAGGATGTTGAGACCGCGGTGCGCGACGGGCGGATTGGATATGAAGAGTCCGGCCTGTTGCTAAAGTTCTATGAGGACGGGCTGAACGGGTACACGTATTTGGAGCTGTAGCTCACCAAGTCAGCAGGCGCAAACCATCCACTGCTTGAAAGTGCCCGTCCTTGCTCACAAGGGGTAGGCGGTACTCTCGCGCGAGGGCTGCGATCCAAAGGTCGTTGCTTGGAATCGGATGTCCCAGCGCCTTCAATTCGTGACGAATCTCTGCGTAGTGTTGCGCCGTTTCCCGCCCAACGGCGAGCAGATCAAAGACGGGAAGGTTTACGTTTAGCCATTGTTGGTAGCGGGCTCGGAGGCGGGATTGGCGGATTCCAAAAAGGTACTCCCCGAGCACGATGACAGGCACGGACAGCACTTGCTGGTCGCCTAGAGCTCCACGAAGGCCTTCATCACCCTCGACGAACGCCGAGAGCGCATTGGTGTCCAGGATCAACGCCACTCCTCTTCGTCGATCCGTTCAAACTCCTTCTCAATGACCCGCTCGATACGTTTCGTCTCGCGGTGGAGATCCCGCAGGCCGCCAAACCCTTTCATCCACGGCGGCTCCTGCGGTCTACCGGATGGCGTGGCGGTCTTGCGCCGTAATTGTTCCTTGACCGCCTCCGTAAAGAACTGTTTGAGAGAGATACCTCGTTGTGCTGAAAGTGCCTTGGCTTGGCGGAATAGCGGGTCGGGGATTTCAACCGTTGTCTTCACGTTCCCATTTTGCCATAAATATGGGGAGCATCCCCTCGTTCTATAATCACAACGCAATGTTCCGGACGCTGCCGATCACTTGCTGGCTGCTCGGTACCCTCTCACTACCGGCGCTGCCGCCCCCACCGGCATTCTTGCTGCCCCACGACGTCGTTCCCAAGAAGCACATCGTCGAGCTCACCATCGACCCCGATAAGCCCGCGTTCGACGGATGGGTGCGCATCGAGGTGGAACTGCGCAAGCCGGCGAAGGTTATCTGGGTGAACGCCAAGGATGTAACCGTGAAGGAGGCTTCGGTCGGCGCCAACGGCCACACTTATCCTGCGCGGGCTCAGGCCGCGGCCGGGGAATTCATTGGTCTTGAGCTCGGCTCGCCCATCGACGGAGCGGCGACCCTTTCGATTCACTACCAGGGACGCCTGGACGACAAGGCGCTTGCCGGTGTGTACCGCAGACGGGTCGGCGGCGAGTGGTACGTGTTCACAACCTTCACCCCGATTGACGCGCGCCGGGCGTTCCCTTGCTTCGACGAGCCGCGCTTCAAGACGCCCTGGGAAATGACAATTCACGTCAAGCGTGACCTGAAAGCGTTCGCCAACGCGCGGACCGTCCGTGAAATCCCGGAGCCGGACGGCATGAAAGCGGTCCACTTCGCGCCCACCGAGCCATTACCCGCCGAAATCGTCGCGTTCGCCGTGGGTCCGTTCGACACGTTCGAAGGCGCCAACGCAGGACACGATACTCCCATCCGCGTGATCACGGCGCGTGGACATGCCGCCGAGGGAACTGCGGCTGCTCAAGCCACGGTCGACGTGCTCCCACGCCTGGAGGCCTACACCGGGATCCCGTATCGGTTCGGCAAGCTCGATCACCTGGCGCTACCGGCCGGGGCGTTTGGCGCTGTGGAGAATCCGGGGCTGATCACCTATATTGCGCGCGCGCTGCTCGTGCCGCCCGCGGAACCGCGCGCGATCCGTGGCATCGAAGCGCACGAGATCGGACACCAGTGGTTCGGCGACCTGGTGACTCAGGCCACTTGGGAGGACGTTTGGCTGAGCGAGGGCTTCGCCACATGGCTCGCGGCGAAGATCATGGACGAAGAACAACCCGCCGCGCGTAAGCGCTTGAACGCCATCGCGGCGCGCGAGCGGATCATGGCCATGGACGCCGGGCCGCACACGCGTCCCGTGCGTCTGGCCATGAAAGACCGCAAAGACTTGCGTGACGTTTACAACCGGATTGTCTATGACAAGGGCGCTGGCATCATGCTCATGCTCGAAGGCTGGCTGGATGAGAATCGGGTCCGCGACGGTCTGCGTGCGTACCTGAAGCGGCACAGCTTCGGGAACGCCACGACCGCCGATCTGGCAGGAGCTCTCCGGGACGCGGCCGGCACTGACCCGACGTCCGTCCTGCACGCATTTCTCGATCAGGCCGGCATTCCCGTCGTCCATGGTGAAGTGCGGTGTGACTCAGGTGCGAGACTGGAGATCGCGCAAAGCAATTCGCCGCGTCAGTGGGCGATCCCTGTGTGTTGGAGGGCGGACGGCCTTCCGACCCAGAGTTGCGCGGTGCTCGATACGCCTAACCGGGAAATCGAATTGCCGAAAGGGGCCGCGTGCCCCGCCTGGGTGTACCTGAACGCCGGCGGCACAGGCTACTATCGCAGCGAGTGGACCGGACCGCAGCTAACCGCGCTTGGGGATCACGGTCTGGCAGAACTTACGGCGGCCGAGCGCCTCACTCTGGTCTACGACCTACGGACATTGAAGGGGGCGGGACGCGCGGATGCGTCTGCGCTACTGACAAAGTTAACCGCCGATCCCGAGCCCGTAATCGCGAGAGCAGCCAGCGCTGCGCTCAAAGCGAAATAGGGTCACGCGTGGGGCAGCCAGTCATGGCGGCGAGCCGGCCTCCGGGCCGGCTTTTCTTGCGGCGGAAAAAAGCTGGCAAGCTGAAGCTCGCCCCACAGGTCACTCTGGTTTGAATCGCGCGATGGAGCCCTTCGGCCCGACCGCCCAGCCGGGAACCAAGCTGATCGCGTTGTACGCTCCACTATCGAACTGCTTCCACGACCTCCCGTCATCGGTGGAAACATCGGAACCAGACGTTCCCGTAGCGATCCACATCTTTCGGTCCGCTAGATAAGCCACGGCCGAGCGAAATCCGCCCGGTGGAGGACCCTGCGGCACGGTCCACGTCTTGCCGCCGTCCGAAGTCACGGCGATGTTCCCTCCAACTTCGGTTGGCTTAGTATAGTCGCCGCCGACCGCGACGCCGTGACGCCCGTCCGAGAACGCCAGCGAAAAAATACCGGTATTCGCGGAGTCGCCGCGGATCGGAGTCTTGGACACCACCCAAGTCTGTCCACCGTCCGTCGAATGAAAAACGCGCGCGCCACCCGGCCCGCCCGTGCCGAACCAGGCTTCCCGCGTGCCACCCACGACCAGGCAGGTGTTACTGGCTGCGAATGCGCCCTCATTGGGAAGAGCTGACGGCGTTTTCTGCCGGTGCCAACTCTGCCCTCCGTCGGCCGTCGTAAGGATCACGAAGCGGCCATCCACCGGATCGCCAAGAACGATCCCGTGAGCCTCATCCCAAAACGCCAGCGCATCGAAAAATCCCTTGGAGTCGGGATTGATGTACTGGACCGACCAGCGCCCGCCGCCATCCGTGGTCTTATAGATCCGCGACATTTCGCCGGGTCCGATGCTCAGCAGGTAGGCGGTGCGATCGTCGATGGCACGGACAGCGCGAAAATCCAGATCCGCCGCGCCGGGTACGGTTGCCGCTCGCCAGTTCAAGCCACCATCGGTGGTTCTCAGGTACGTGCCCTTTTCGCCGCTCGCCCAGACCACGGTGGAATTCACGGCGCTGACGCCGCGCAGCGAGACTGAAGTGCCGCTTGCCTGCGGGACCCACGTTTGCGCCACCGCTTCCGCCGCCGGAACTGCCACACAAACCAGTTTCATGGCTAGAATATAAGGGCTTACACCGATGAATCTTTCCCTGACCAACCCTGACACCGCGATCGAACCTCCCGTCGCCAAGATCGTGCCACATCCGATGACCATCCATGATGACACGCGCGTCGACAACTATTTTTGGCTGCGCGACCGCACCGACCCCGATACGATCAAGTACCTGGAAGCCGAAAACGAGTACACCCAGGCGATGATGAAGGACACCGAGGAGCTTCAATCGAAGCTTTACTCCGAGATTCTCGGCCGCATCAAACAGACCGACCTGAGCGTGCCAGTGAAGCGCGATGACTACTTCTACTATTCGCGCACGGAAGAAGGGAAACAGTATTCGATCTACTGCCGCAAACAAGGATCGCTGGAAGCGCCTGAGGCGATATTGCTTGACGGCAATGAGCTTGGCGCGGGAAGGAAGTATTTCCGGGTCGGCAATTTTTCACCCAGTCCGAATCATCGGCTTCTGGCCTACTCAGTGGATTTCGAGGGCGACGAGGCGTACACCATTCAGGTCAAGGACCTGGTTACCGGCGAACTGCTCGCGGACGAAATCCCGAACACTTACTATTCGCTGGAGTGGGGTAACGACAACGCTACGTTTTTCTATACCGTGCTCGACAGCGCCAAACGGCCCTATAAGGTTTTCCGTCACGCGCTGGGCGTGAAGCAAGACGTGCTGGCCTATCACGAGCCCGACGAACGCTTTACGGTTGAGGTCGCGAAAACTTCCAGCCGCGCCTACATCATGATTGACATCGGCAGCTCGCTCACCTCCGAGGTGCGCTATGTCAGCTCGGACCTACCGAATTCGGAGTTTCAAGTGCTGCTCCCACGCGTACAGGAGACCGAGTACGACGTCACCCATCACGGCGATTCCTTCTTCATCCGAACCAACGATGGCGCCAAGACGTTCCGCGTGGTGGAGGCGCCGGTCAAGGACCCATCCAAGCCGAACTGGACCGAGTTTCTTCCCGCGCGCGGCGAAGTAACGGTTGAAAGCGTGACTGCCTTCAAGGATCACCTGGTGGTGGAGGAGCGCGACCGCGGCCTCACTCGAATCCGAGTTCAAAACCTGAAAAGGGGACAGACGCATTTAGTCGAATTCCCAAAGCCGGTGTATACCGCCAGCTTGGGGGCCAATGCCGAGTACGATACGCAGCTTCTGAGATTCGCCTATACCTCCCTGGTGACGCCCAATTCGGTATTCGATTACGACATGGAAACGCGGGAGCGTGAACTGAAAAAGCAGCAAGAAGTGCTGGGCGGATACGACCCGTCGAAGTATCAGTCCGAGCGCGTTTACGCTTCCGCACCAGACGGCGTGAAGGTCCCGATCTCGCTGGTCTATAAACGCGAACTGGTTCGGAACGGCAGTGCGCCGATGCTGCTGTACGGTTATGGGGCTTACGGAATCAGCACCGATCCCGCTTTCGGCTCGGACCGCTTGAGCCTGCTCGACCGGGGCTTTGTGTGGGCCATCGCGCACATTCGCGGCGGCGCGGATCTGGGCAAGCCGTGGCATGAAGACGGCCGGATGCTCAAGAAGAAAAATACGTTTGGCGATTTCATCGCGTGCGCGGAGTACCTGATCGAGGAGCAGTACACCTCGGCGGATCGCCTGGCCATCATGGGCGGCAGCGCCGGCGGCTTGCTGATGGGCGCGGTGATGAATATGCGCCCAGACCTGTTCGCAGCAGTGGTGGCGCTGGTGCCGTTCGTCGACACGTTGAACACCGGTCTGGATGCATCGCTCCCCCTCACCGTCGGTGAATACGAGGAATGGGGCGATCCCAACGATAAACAATTCTACGGCTACGTCAAGTCCTATGCGCCCTATGAAAACGTCTCGGCCAAGCCGTATCCCGAGGTCCTGGTGACCGCTGGCTTGAACGATCCCCGGGTTTCCTACTGGGAGCCCGCTAAATGGACCGCCAAGCTGCGTGCCCTCAAGCAAGACAACCATCTGCTGCTCCTGAAGACCGAAATGGGCAGCGGCCACTTTGGGTCCTCCGGCCGCTACGAACGCATCAAGGAAACCGCCTTCAACTACGCGTTCATCCTGAATGCAGTAGGGTAGGCCGCTAACCCGCTCCCTCGCGGTCGTAGAGCGCCGATACCGAACCGCGACCGTGAGGGAGCGGGCCTGCTGGCGCGCCCAGCCAGCTTACGCTACTGTATTCTTGAACCATATGAACCCCCAACAGCAGGCTCCTCCCAAGATCCAGCTTTCGAGCACCGCGGATTACCGGGAAAACTACGCCAACAGCGTGCAAGTGCGCGTGAGTCTTTGGGACTTCTTCCTGCTGTTCGGGACCATCAACCAGACTGCGCCGGACAGCGTGTCGATTCATAACTACCAAGGTGTCTTTTTGAGCCCGCAACAGGCCAAGGCCCTGGCGAACGTTCTGAATCAGAATGTCCAGCAGTACGAAGCGGCATTCGGTGACATCAAGCTCTAGCCCCACCCTTCGGGCCCGGTAATCCAGTAAGGCTACGTGTCGTCCAAGACGACCTCTTCCGGAATCTTCTTCCTGGCGTTTACGGCGCTGATCGTAGCGATCCATCTGCCCTTTGTGAGACTCCCGTTCTTCTGGGATGAACTTGGACAGTTCGTGCCCGCGGCCCTCGACATCTTTCGGTTGGGAGCGTGGATCCCGAAATCGACGCTTCCGAACGTGCATCCGCCGGGGGTCATGGCGTACCTCGCGTTCACGTGGAAACTTTTCGGCTACTCCATCCCGGCGACGCGTGCAGCCATGTTGCTGATCGCCTCGTCCGGTCTACTGGTCTCGTTTCTGCTGGCGATCCGGCTGTCCAGAGGCGTAGCGGGCGCGCCGGCGTTCGCCGCAGTGGCGTTTCTGATCGCCACACCTGTTTTCTACACGCAAGCGATGATGGCCCAGCTCGACATGCCCGCGATGACGCTCACTGCGCTCGCGCTGCTGCTGTTCCTTGAGGAGCGGCACGCTGCCTGCGCGATGGCCTGCACGGCGCTGGTGCTGGTGAAGGAAACCGGCATCTCGACGCCCATCGTGTTCGCGGTGTGGCTCGGGCTGCGCGATCGCCGATGGCGCGAGACCCTGTATTTCGTCGCGCCGGCCATCGCTCTGGGCCTCTGGCTAGCGGCGCTCCACCACGCTACAGGGCACTGGCTCGGCAATGCCGAATTCGCCCGCTACAATGTGTCGGACTCGCTTCAGCCTGGACACATTGTGATGACGCTGCTGCGGCGCGTCTATTTTCTGTTCGTTTCCAATGGTCTGTTCCTCGGTTCACTCGCGTTATTCATCGGAGAACGCTTACTTCGTGGGCGTGAGTGGAGCATCGCCTTCCTGGTCGCGGGCGCCCAGATGCTTGTCGTGACGCTGCTCGGAGGCGCATCGCTCGATCGTTACGTACTTCCGGTGATGCCGATCGTCTACGCGGCGATGGCGGCGGCCGGTTCCGTGTATCCGGCAAGCTGGCGCTGGGCTACCCAGGCGGCGATGATCGGTGCGTTGGTTCTGGGATTCTTCTGGAACCCGCCGTACCCGTTCCCATTCGAGAACAATCTGGCAATGACCGACTTTGTTGCACTGCAACAGGAAGCGGCGACTTATCTCGAAGTGTACGCGCCGGGCAAGAGAATTGGCAGCGCGTGGCCGTTTACCGATGCCTTGGAGCGGCCCGAATTTGGCTATGTGAACCGCCCCTTTCCAGTCGAGCGCTTCGAGGATTTCCGTGTGGAGAATCTCGCCGGTCTCGACAGCCGCCGGATAGACGCATTGGTTGTGTTTTCGGAAGTGTGGAGCGGTGGTCTGATGAATTATGAATTTGTACGAAACTACGTCACGCGATACTGGGGGTATCATCCTCAGGCGACTTCTGAACAGATTCGCGCCGCGGGCTTCGCGCTGGCCATGCGCTGGACGCGCGGCGGCCAATGGATCGAAGTGTATGTGGGGCAGCCAGTCTTGGCGGCGAGCCGGCCGACAGGCCGGCGTTCTTGTCTGGCTTGCCAAAAAGCCGGCCAGTAGGCCGGCTCGCCGCCATGACTGGCTGCCCCACGCTACTTCCCGAGGCGGAAGCAGGCCATCTCGGAGGCGTTCCGCACCAACAGCAGGCCGTTATCGATCGCCGGGATATTCCACGTTCTGCCTTCGATCGCTGAAAATCGCGCCAGCTCCTCGTGCCCTTCGGGCGTCGCGCGCACCAGCACTAAGTCGCCCTGCTCGGTCAACACCACCAGGTGCCTGCCCGCCAGCAGTACTTGACCATAGCCGTATCGGCCGCCCTTCCACTTCAGTTCGCCCGTCTTCGCGTTGACGCACGCCAGGATGGATTCATCAAGGCCGTAAATATAGCCCTGGTAGAGCACTGAAGAGTTGAACTTGTTCTTCATGCGGTTGTTCTGCCACACAGCGTGCGCGGCGTACGCATCGCCATTCTTTGAAATCTCCAGCAGTGCCGCCCCCGGACCCTGGCTCGAGGAAAGCAGAATATTCGAGTCATCCACAACCACGGGTTGCGAGCAATTCATGTCCATCTGGGCCGGGAACGGATATTCCCAGAGAAGCTTGCCATCCTCTACCGCGAGTCCCACGACGCGCTCCGCGCTGATCCATACGATTTGCCTGCGCCCCGCCAATGTCGCCACGATCGGCGACGTGTACCCCGCCCGGTCGCTCAAGGATCGCCACACCGGCTCGCCCGTCAGCCGGTCGTAAGCGACGATGCTCTTGCCGCCGGAACCGCCCGGCGTCACGATCACCTTGTCGTCCACGATCAGCGGTGCGCCGGCCATCCCCCAGTGAATGTTCTTCGTCTCGTTGTTGGCTAGAATATTTTTCGACCACTTCGGCTTACCGGTTTTGGCATGGAGAACGTAGAAATCGCCATTCGCCCCCAGGGAATAGACGAGGCCATCGTGATACACCGGCGTGGCGCGCGGGCCGGGTCCCCCGAGCACTTCGTCGAACAGCCCGGGATACGTAAAGGCCCACAGCTCGCGTCCGGTCGCGACGTCGTAAGCCGTGATGGCTTCCGTTGCGCGCCGCTGCTCGATGGTGTAAGCCCGGCCCTCCCCCACAGTGAAGGAGGCATAACCACCGCCAATGGGCTGCTTCCAAAGGAGCGGCAGTCCAGTCGAGGGCCAAGTGGTCAGAATGTCCGTCTGCGAGTAGACGCCAGCGCGATTGGGGCCGCGGAAATCAGTCCAGTACGCCGGCTGGACCTTCACAGGCGCTGGCGCCGGCGCGGCAGCGACCGGCTCGGGCGGCGTCGGCTGGGTTCTTTGTTGTGCCCGGCTTTCCTCAACCAGGGCATCGTGTCGCGCCCTGCTTCCGAAGGTGACACGGAGCGGTACCAAGATGCCGTTCCATTCGACCCGCATTCCCTGGACGTAGACTAACTCCAGAATCGCCAGAACAGCGATACCCAGGATCAACAATACGATCTTGCCGCGGCGCATGAGCCCACTCTATCACCGTGGGCCGCGGTTCAGGCGTCCAGCGCTTCCCGCACTTTGCCCACCAACGCCCCCAGGGTGAAGGGCTTTTGCAGGAATTTCGAGCCCGGAGGAAAGGCTCCCACGCGCACCGCTTCATCGTCGGTGTAGCCGGAGACGTACAGCACCTTCAAACCAGGCGCGGTTTCGCGCATTCCTTCGGCCAGGTCCCGGCCACTTATGCCGGGCAGCATCACATCCGTCACCAGCAGTTGGATGCCGTTTTCATGGGCAGATGCCACTTTGAGGGCTTCTTCTCCGCTTCCGGCTTCGAGCACGTTGTACCGCTCCCGCCGCAGGATCTTGCGAACCAATGCGCGAATGCCGGGTTCGTCTTCCACCACCAGAAGGGTCTCGCGCATTTGTTCCTCGGGCGCTGCCACGAGGGGCTGCGGGACCACTGGAACAGGAACCTCCGCTGGCGCAGGCTCCGGTTCATAGTACGGCAGATAGACGGCAAATGTTGACCCGCGGGAGGGCTCGCTGAAGAATGCGATGTCGCCCCCCCACTCCCGGACGATGGCATAGGCGCGTGCCAGCGCCGGTCCTGCGGTCTCGGAACCTCTCCCACCAAGGATGGTTTCGAAAATTGCCACGCGCTTTTCCGGATCCAGCCCGCGGCCGTCATCATGAATCACCAGCCGGGCATAGACGCCCGGCTTGAGCGTGGCCGGCGTCAGTTGTTCGGCAATCGTATCCACCTCGCAGGCGATGATCACGCGCGAACGGTCTTGCGCATCTTCACGTGACGCGGAAACCAGCGTCAGGATCACTTCTTCGAGCTGTTGCGCGTCGGCTGAGGTCCAGACCGGCACCGTCGCCGCTGCGATTTCCACGGCCACGGACTCACCCGCCACGGCCACGATTTTTTCTTGGAGACCCGCTACCATGGACCCCATATCCACGGGTTCCGGCAGATTCGCGTGCCGGTGCGTGAACCCGAGCAACTGGCCGGTGAGCCCGGCGATGCGCTCAGTTGCCGCCAGAATCTGCTCCACGTCGCCGCGCATCGGGTCCTGCGGCCCCAACGCGTGCAGCATTTCCTCGCCGTAGCCGGTCACGATCATCAAAGGATTGTTCAAGTCATGCGCCAGGCGGCTCGCAATAGTGTGCAGCGCCGTGGTGCGTTCGGCGGTGAGCAATTGCTCTTCGAGCTGTTTGCGGCGGCCGATCTCGGTGATCACACCGGTGATGGTACGCGCTTCCCCGTGAGATTCGGGCACGCGAATCGTCTCCCGGCACCATACCTCTCCGCCGGACGCCGAAATGGCCCGATACTCCGCGCTGGCATCGCCGGAGCGGGCGATCGCCGCTTCGTAGAACGCCATTGTCGCCGCGCGATCGTCGGGATGCATGCGCTCTTGAAAGAACTGAGGCGTGTTCAGCCAGTGGGAGACCGGATAGCCCAGCAGTTGAGCGGTGTCGCCGCTCACCGACTTGAACGCCAGAGTCGCGGCATCGGCCTGCCACACGACGGCTGGAATGTCGGCGGCAACCAGCGGCGCCGGCGAAGGCGTCTCGACCGTCACCGGCTGAGGAGCGCCCGCCCGCATCGCCGCGATGGCGGCCAGATCTTCCACCATCAGCAGTGTTTCGACTTCCGTCTCGTCTTCCCAGTTCCGGATCGGCACGATGGCGATGCGCAAGGAGCGTGCGCCTTCCAGGAACAGATCGGCCTGCGGCCCATGAACGTGCGCGTTGCGGATTCTTTCGACCAGACGCTCCGAGGGGATCACCTGGTCGATGGTCTTGCGGCGCAGGTCTTCCGTTCGCAAGCCGAAGGTCTGGCGAAAGGCACGGTTGGTGGAAACCACGGAACGGTCTTCCGAGAGCACCACCAACCCGATGGGCAGCGACGCCACCATCTCCTGGTAATACCGCCGCTCGGTCTCGACAAGTGCTAACAGGCGCGCGACTTCTTTGGCTTTCCATTGTTCGAAGTCGGTGCGTTCCATGAGAGACAGTTCCTCGCCTCCCTAGTTTGTGGTCCAGACGGACTACCCACAAGGTACTCGCCGGGTAGACGGTTATAGTACTAAGTAACGTATCAGGTTGGATCAACTGAATTTGCGCTAGCAGCCTGTGGTAATAGTCTGCGGGAGCAAAAAGCCGGGACAGTACACTATTTTTCGCCGGCCCGTAACCTCTTCTGACCTCAATATGCTCGTCCGGCGAAAAATAGTGTACTGTCCCGGCTTTTTACATTCCCCTAACCGCTCAGCCGTTTCACTACG
>JBGPHB010000009.1:0-16641 GCA_041484155.1 Bryobacteraceae bacterium | reverse complement strand
GCGCTCGCTGAGTGAGCGCAACAATCACGTCCTAATTCTGATTGGCCGGTTGAGGTCCGGACTGACCCGTCGAGAGGCCGATGCCCAACTCGCGGTCGTGGCGTCTCAGATGGAGAAGGCGTACCCGGCCGAGAACCGGGACCAGACGCTGATCGTACGTCCACTGTCCCGGCTGGGCGTGTCCACGAATCCGCGGAACGACAGCCAGGCCAGAGTGCCGGTCATACTCTTGATGTGCATGCCCGCCGTGGTGCTGTTGATTGCCTCGCTCAATCTCGCCAACATGATGCTGGCTCGGGGAGCCGCCCGCAGCAAGGAGATCGCGATCCGGCTCGCGATTGGAGGCGGGCGAGGCCGCATCGTGCGGCAGCTTTGCACGGAAGGGCTCTTGCTGGCGATTCTAGGCGGAGCGGCCGGGCCGCTGGTGGCTTCCTGGAGCAGTGCGCTGCTCATGCGGTCGCTCTCTTTCATCGTTCCTTTTGATTTTGTCTACTCCTACGCACCGGACATTCGCGTCCTGGCGGCGACCATGGGTTTCTGTATGCTCAGCGTGATCGTGTTTAGTCTGTGGCCAGCGTGGAGACTCTCCCGGCCGGACGTCACGCTCGACCTGAAGACCGGCGGCGAAGACGCTGGCGGAGGGATGCGACGCCTCTTTTCGCGCCGGAACGTCCTGGGGATGGCGCAACTCTCCCTTTCACTCATGATGCTCACCGCGAGCGGACTCTTTGTTCGCAGCGCGATCCGGGCAGCGCATGTGGAGCCGGGATTTTCGTTTGAAAACGAAGTGCTCGCGCAGGTTGATCCCAGTCTGGCCGGCTATGACGAGATTCGTGGGCGGCAGATTTACGCCACTCTGCTGACGCGACTGAAAAACATTCCGCGTGTCGAGTCGGTCAGCCTCGCCTGGAGGGTTCCGTTCGGAGGATCCACCTTCTTGCTCCCCGGTATTCACCCTGCGGGGGGCAACCAAGTGGGAATCGACGTAGTGGCGGAGTACAATGTCGTCACGGAAGATCACTTTAAAACTCTGGGCATTCCGCTGCTGCGCGGCCGGTCATTTCTTTCCTCCGAGATGTTGGCAGGATCGGCGCAGCGCGTCGCCGTTATCGACAAACTCGCCGCGGACCAGCTCTGGCCGAATGGCGACGCCGTAGGCAAACATCTCCGCCTCGATTTCGAGAACCAGGACCTTGAGGTGGTGGGCGTGGTTGGGGCCGTGCAAGAGCAGATCATCTTACCTGCGTTGCGGCCTCACCTGTACGTTCCATTCGGGCGAGAGTATCGGGCCGGCATGCACATTCATCTGAAAGTGGCGGCGCAGATATGGGAAGCGCAGGCGCGCATTCTCGAAACCGTGCGCCGGGAGATCCGCGAAGTCGACGCTGCCCTGCCGGTGTTGGAGCTCAGGACGCTGCGCGATCACTTGGAGGATAGTCTGGATCTGTGGGTGGTCCGAACCGGCGCTCGCATACTGGGGGCTTTCGGGATGATCGCGCTCTTGTTGGCGGTCATCGGACTGTATGGCGTCAGGGTCTATACGGTGGCGTGCCGCACACGAGAGATTGGAATTCGTATGGCCCTGGGAGCGAGTTCGGCCGACACGCAGCACATGATCCTGCGGGAAGGATTCATCGTCACGGCGATCGGGTTGGGGGGCGGCCTGGTTCTTGCCCTGGCGCTCGGACGGATTCTCGCGGGTTTCCTCTACCAGGTGCGATCGGTCGATGCGACGGTCTTGTCCCTTGCGATCCTGCTTCTGACGGCAGTGTCGACCGTGGCCTGCTACCTGCCCGCAAGGACGGCGGCTCGGGTCGATCCCAAGGTCGCCTTACGGTACGAATAGGACGTTCTCACTTCTTTTTCTTATCCAGAAACCCGTTGAGCAGATCGAGCCCCGTCTTGACCGCATCGCCCTTGACGCTCTTGAGCTCCTGCACGGCCAGGCCCTTTACGTCGGGCTTAAACATCGGATTGGATGCCGTGCCCTGAATCATGAAAGGAATGGCGGTGTGTCCCAGAGCGGCCATTACTCCCGAAGTGTGGACTGTGGCGCTCATCTTGAAATCCAGGGCATTCGCGGGACTGATGCTTCCGGCGCCGCTGAGCTCACCGATCGCCGGCACCACCAGCTTGATGTCTTGAAGGGTCGCGCCGCCTTCCTGGCTTGCTCGCAAGTTGGTGCTCAAGGTTTGGATTTCGGTATTCGGTCCCCCTTTGATGCCGGCCAGCGTTTCGATTACCGACATCTTCAACCCCAGATCGAAACCGGCCAACCGGGTGTTGCTAATCCCCAGAGAACCGTTGGCGATGAGCCGGTTCGTGGGACCTTCCACCGCAAGTTTCACGACCGCCGTCCCGCCATCCAAAGAAGACCCGGCGGGAAGCGCGATGTTCAACGCAGGCAACATCGCCGCAAGCTCCGGAACCGGCATATTCAGCCCGGAAAGATTCGCCTTCAAGAATGTGGACTCGCGTTCAGTACTATAAACGCCGACCAGGCCCGCCACGGCGCTACCGATGTGGATGCTTCCGCGCCTCAGCAAGCCCGATCCGGTCTTGAGGTCGTGTGCCAGAGCGAAATCGAATTCCACCTGCCCCTTCGCTGGCGATCCGCCCTTCACTAGCTTTAGCTTTTCCGCTTTTACGCGTCCACTTACATCCAAGCTCTTACCGTTCGAGGCGGCGGTGCTATCAAGCGAAACCAGGCCCGCGATGCCCACCGAATTCTCCACCACGCCGGAAGCGGCCAAATCGAGATGCGCGATCTTCAGGCTAACCTGCACCGGTGTCAACACTACATTTCCCGTATCAATGGGACCAGCCTTACCCTCGATCTTGATCTGGCCGTCCCCAGCCACCTTGCCGGAAAGAGAAAACGGCATAACCGAGGTCGCGGAAAAATCCCGCAATTCCAGGTTCAGGTTCTCAAGCAGCAGCGGCTTGCCACGGCCGCCGGTTTTCCCTAGAGACAGCCGGCCATCACTGATCTTCACCAGCTTTACCGAAAGATCGAGTCCGGCCTTTCCGGCGGTCGCAACCTCCGCGGCCTTTGGAGCTGACTTGGCGCCAAGCTTGGAGAAATTCCAATCGCCGGCAGCGGTCTGAAGCAACACGATCTCGGGTTGATCGATCGTTAGCCCAGTCACATTCACTTTGCGCGAGAGAACCAGCGGCAACAACTCCACCCCTACTTTCAGGGATTTCGCCTGCACGAAGGGAGCACGGCTGAACGCCGGATCATCCGCTATCGACAGACCGTCCGCCGCAACGCTTCCTGACAAAATCGCGAGTTTCAGGTTCCCGACCTTCACCTCCCTGCCTAAGGCGTTGGTGAGCTCCGCCTCAAGCCTGGGCCGGAACTGATTCGCGTCAATCAAGAACGGCAGCGCCACCAGGATCCCAAGCAGCACTACCAAGATGATCCCAACCGTTATCCCGACTCGCTTCATATCAGTTACCTCGGATGAAAGTCGACGCCGCCGGCCTCGGTGGGCGGTTCGGGACTCTCAATGTCCAGATTGACCACAATCGGTTCCTGACCGCTGCGGACCACCACCGCTTCTACCGGCATGTCCGGATTCGCGTTCATCTCCTGGTGCGGCACAAACGGAGGAACAAAGATGAAATCGCCCGGCCCCGCTTCGGCAAAATACTCCAGTTTTTCGCCCCAGCGAAACCGCGCACGGCCTTTCACGATATACAGCACGGTCTCCAGCTCACCGTGATGATGGGCGCCGGTCTTGGCGTCCGGCTCGACCACAACGGTCCCCGCCCAGAGCTTACTCGCACCGGCGCGCGCATGGGTGATGGCGGCGGCGCGCGTCATCCCCGGAGTCTGCGGCGTATTAAGATCGAGCTCGCCCGCCCGCACGACCCGGATCCCGTGAGCCTTCCAATCCGTCGCCATTGCCGCTCATTGTATCAAGGGTATGAACACTCGCGGCGCCCCCTTTCCGAGTTCCGTATACTAAAGCAAGGAAGAAGACAGGTAGTAAGGAATGCCTACAAGTACTCTTACAAGTAAAGGCCAAGTCACGGTTCCGAAGCAGATCCGCGATCTGCTGAAGCTCAAAACCGGCCAGAAGCTTGAGTTTCGAGTAATTGGCGAGGGACAGGTTCTGATCCGCCCCCGCAACCGGGATGTCGCCCGCCTGAAGGGCTTGTTCAAGACCCCTCGCGGCCGGCGCGTCACAGTCCGGCAGATGAATGCAGCCGTCGCGGACGGGTACGCCCAGCTGTGAAGGGTTTGGACACCAACGTCCTGATCCGCTACCTGGTCGAGGACGACCCAGGACAGACCCGTCAGGCAACCAGGATCATTGAAGACGCCCGCCAGCGCGAGGAAGAGCTCTTTGTGTCGCTATTGGTTCTGTGTGAAGCCGTTTGGGTCCTGGATCGCCGTTACGGCCATACGCGAGCGGCAATAGCCGCAGGCCTGGAACAACTCCTGGACACCGGCGCGTTCCTTGTCGAGCGCGCCGACCTTGCTCGGACCTGCGTCGCCCGGTTCCGCGAGGGAAGGGCAAGTTTAGCCGATTACGTGATCGGCGCGATCGCGGAAGAGGCGGGTTGTGATCGAACGTTCACCTTTGACCGAGATCTACGTGGGTGTCCAGGCTTTCAGGTTCTCTAACGCTCCGAGCGCTACTTCTTCAGCCAACTTAGGGCCTATCACGAAACAACCTTGCCATTCCGACGTGGCGCACGCACTTTTGCGTGCCACGTTCACACTCGTGTGAACGCGCGGCCAAGCGTCCGCAAGAGTGCGGACGTGGCACGCAAGAGTGCGTGCGCCACGTCAAGATGGAACGGTTATTCCCTTGCGGGCCTAAGCGAGTGTTCCGCCTGCCAGCAACCCTACTCGGACCGCAAAGCCTGGACCGGATTCACACGCGCGGCGCGGCGCGCCGGCAGGATGCTCGCGATCGACGCAGTCAAACCGAACAGCAGCACCACCACGAGGAACGTGACGGGATCGACGCCGCTCACGCCCGCCAGTAACGTCCCCGTGACTCGTCCCGCGAGCAGCGCGATCGCGACTCCAATACCAATTCCCGCGATCACGAATATCAGCGATCGTTGAAGCACCAGCCCCAGCACCTGGCCGGCCGACGAGCCCAGCGCCATGCGGATACCGATTTCGCGAGTCCGCCGCGTAACCGTGAAATGAAGGACCCCGTAGATCCCCACCGTTGCCAGCAGAAAAGCCACCATGGCGAACGTTCCGACCAGGGAAGCGCCCGCCTGGTAGATCGAAACCAGCCGGTTCAGGAACTGAGGCATGGTCCGGACGCCAAAGATTGGCAGCGCCGGGTCCAGCGCATTCACTTCCTGGCGGATCGCGGGCATCAGCGCATTCACATCCTGGCTGGATCGGACCATCAGGTGCACCAGTCCCTGGTAATCCTGCTCCAGCGGGACGAAATAGTACGCGGTGGCGGGTTCTCCGAAGAGCAAGTACTTTCCGTCTCTCGCCACGCCGATCACTTCGATGGGCGGCCCTTCCCGGCTTGCCGCGAACCGGTGGCCAATCGCCCGCTCAGCCGTTTGCCAGTACCTTCGCGCCATCGTCTCGTTGATCACCGCCACGCGCGCCGAAGAATCCGTGTCGCGCTCGTCGATAAGACGTCCCGTCAGGAGATGCGTGCCCATCGTCTCGAAGTAATGCGGGCCGACGCGGCTGAACCCGGCCAGGTTCTGTTCCCGATCCGAATGCGCAACGTATCCCGCGGGCAAGACAGGAGAGTAGGCATTATACGCATCGAGAGGCAACGGAAAGGCCGCGCTCACGGCCTTGACGCCGGAGATCGTGCGCAGCCGGCTGGCCAGCGTCCGCAGGAGCACCCGGCCGCGTGCCGCATCATAACCTTGCAGGTCGAGGTTGACGGAGAACATAGTAATCCCGGAGCGGTCGAACCCCGGATCGACTCTTTGGGCGAACTGCATGCTTCGGAGAAAGAGACCGCCCCCAATGAGGAGCACACACGATAGCGCCACTTGCGCCATGACTAACAGATTGCCGGACCCGAAACCGGCACGGCCCATTTGTACACCTGTAGCTTCACCCTTCATTGCGGAAACCTGGTCAACCTTGGAAGCCCGGAGCGCGGGGGCGAGCCCACAGAGGACCGCCGCTGCCAGCGAAAGAAGAATCGTGAACGGGAACATCCGCGGATCGAAACGCGAGTCATAGTCAAGATCCGCGGTCTGGAAATCGAGAGAAGGATAGGAGCTCTTGAGACTATCGTTGAACCACAGGGCGAGCAAGATGCCCAACGCGCCACCGGCCAGCGAGAGCAGAATGCTTTCCGTCAGTAATTGGCGGACCAAACGCACCCTGGTAGCGCCCACGGCCACGCGAATGGCCATTTCTCTGGCGCGGCTGGCAGCGCTGACCAGCATCAGATTCGCCGCATTCGCGCAGGCGATCAGCCAGACCAGGATCACGGCAGCAGCCATGATGCCGGTGGTGGCCGGGAGGGTCCCGTTCGCTATCAGCCAGGGCTGCGTTCTGGCGCCGCCTGGAATCAAGTGCACGCTTAAATCCCGATTGGTAACCGGATATTCGTTTCCCAACTGGCGGGCAACGACGTTCAGGGCCGCTTGCGCTTGATTCCGGGTTACGCCGGGTTTCAATCTTCCTCGAAGCTCCAGCCAGCGGTTGCCCCGCCCCTCCAGGGCGCTCTGGTCGGGATGGAGCGCCGCCTGCGTCATGACCGGCACCCATACGTCCGGAACGAAGTTGAAAAGCCTGGTTCCGATAGCTCCGCGTGGAGCGACTCCCACAATGGTAACGGCGTGGCCGCTGATCTTGATCGTCTTTCCGGCGATCTTCGGATCGCTTTGGAATCGCCGCCGCCAGAAATTGTAGCTCAGCACGCACACTGGCTTCTCGCCTGGAACACGATCTTCCTCGGGAAGGAAGCCCCGGCCGACCACCGGATGAATTCCCAACCCGGAGAAGTAATTGCCGGTGACGATCTCGCCCCAAATCAGTTCCGGCGTATCCCCGTCCGTGATACTAAGCGGCGCCCCGGAGGATCCCATTAGATCCGATAATCCCGTCTCCTGTTTCCGGTAGTCGAGCAGATCGAGATACGAGAATCCGTCGATGACATCGCGCCCGCGTGGTTCGGTAATGTAAATCGCCACCAGGCGGTCCGGATCGTCCACCGGCATCGGGCGCAGGACGTACGCATTGACCAGCGAGAATATCGCAGTGTTGGCGCCGATGCCGAGACCTAGCGCCAGAACTATAATGGCCGTGAACCCGGGCGAATTGGCAAGAACCCGGAGGGCATACCGCACGTCCTTCCGCAATGTCTCCATGAAGATCCGATAAGCAACTGACCGGCCTATCGCAAATCATAGCAGTGCTGTGGCCCCGTGCCCTTGGCGTGGTCGCTTTTGGGACGCACCGTTTCGGCTTCGGACTCGTGCCGTATGATTAAAGAAACCCCGCCCTAACGGGCAGGGCTTGTCGCGCTTGCAAGCCCCGCCCGTGAGGGCGGGGTTACCGCTCCGCATGCCACAAGACCCTTTTCTGACTGCCGCTATCGGCCAAGCCCGCAAGAGCCTCTCCGAGGGCGGCATCCCGATCGGCTCGGTCTTGGTGCACGCAGGCAAAATCATCGGGCGAGGTCACAATTGCCGCGTCCAGACCGGAAGTCCCATCGATCACGGAGAAATGAATTGCCTCCGCAATGCGGGCCGCCTGCCGGCCGCGGTGTATCGACACTGCACCATCTACTCGACTCTTTCCCCATGTCCGATGTGCAGTGGCGCCATAGTCTTATACAAGATCCCCCGCGTCGTAGTGGGGGAAAATACAACGTTCCTCGGTGCGGAGGACTATATGCGGGGTAATGGAATTGAAGTCGATGTTCTTCAAGACGCCGAATGCATCGAGCTAATGGCTGCATTCATCAAAGCCAACCCCGGCCTTTGGAACGAGGACATCGGTGTCTGACAATTTGCGAAAACGGGTGTTGCAATAAGACTTGACTGGTGATAGCATCGCTGTTAATGCCCATAGAACAAATCATCGGATTTCTGGTCGCGGAACGGGATCGCCTGAGCCGGGCCATTGAGGCGCTACAAGGACCCACCAGGCGTCGAGGCCGGCCACCCAAGAATCCGTTAATCACTCCGGCTGCCACGCCGGAAAAAAAGCGGAAAGGCCGGACGGCCGCGCAGAGAAAGGCCCAGTCTGAGAAAATGAAGAAGTATTGGGCCCAGCGTAAGAAGCAGGAAAAGTAGGGCCGCTGACTTTTAGTACGTAAAGCTGGCCTTCACCTGAATGATGCGGCCCGACGCATCGGCGCCGGCAAACGTTCCCAGGATACTTGTCGGCGCTGAAACCATCGACTCGATCACGCCGAAGACTCCCGGCCCTTGCGCCAGATCGTTAACCGGCTTATCGAAATTCGGATGGTTGAACAGGTTAAAGAATTGAAGACCGAAGGCGACCTTCGCGCTTTCCCATCCCGGAATCTGGAAGTTCTTCATCACCGAAAGATCGGTGTCGAAGTAGTGTGGTCCGCGATATTGATTGCGGGTCTGCTGCCCGAAACCCGCCGGGCTGCTCGTTGACGCAGCAAACTGCGACGCGAGAAGGCACGGCGTCTCCACCGCCGACGCCCCACAGACTGTGGAACCGGTCCCTGCGACGGTGGCAAAGATGGAACCCTGGAACCCATGGCTGGCCAGAGCCGCGGAGGCTGCGGAATCCACCACGGTGAACGGCATGCCGCTTCGCGTAAAGATTGTGCCCGCGACAGTCCAGCCGCTAAACAACACGTTCGGCCCCCGATGGAACAGGTGGCGTAGTGAGTTGTCCCAGACGTAGTTGACGCTTAAGTAGTGCCTTACGTCGTAATCGGAGTTTCCGTAGTTGTACTTCCGGATGTTATTGGGATCTTGTGGGGCCAGGATGCTGCTATCGGTATTCAGGTCGTATTGCGCGAAGCCCCCGTTGGAGACTTCGTCCAGCGCGTGACTCCAGGTGTAGTTCACTTGGAATGAGAGTCCCGCATAGAAGCGCCGGCGCAAGCTCAGCACCATGCCGTTATAGTTCGATACGGCTCCCGTCTGATATTGCGTCACGATGTTGAATCGCGAATCAGGCGCGGTCGCAGGCAAACCCGCAAAGCCCGCAGCCCAGGCATTCATCCCGGTATTCTGAATGACTTCGTGAATGCCGTGATTGCCGACGTAGTTGGCGGTGAATAACATTTTCCCAGGCAGCGCTTGCTGAATTTCCAGGTTCCACTCCTGGTACCGGGCTTGGCGATATTTTGCGTCGGTGGTGGTGTAGTTCGGGAGGGTGAACAAGGGATTCGAGGCCCGAATGGATCCCACGGTTCCGCCGCTCTTAAAAGCGTTCAGCAAGGACTGGTTGGCCGCCGCAGCCGTCGCAAACAGGCCATTCGGGACACCCGGCGTAATTTTGCCATTGGTCACAGTAAAGTTGTTCAGCTCCGGTGTATTTTTCGCAAGCGCTTCGCTAAGCAAGGCGGGGAACGTATCGCCAAAGATGCCGATTCCCAGGCGCACAACCGTGTTGCCGCTCTTAGTCGGGCTCCAGGTAAGGCCGAGCCGTGGCTGCCAGATCAACGCGTCAGTGGAGGGAAAAGCCTGGTTCCGGCCGGCGCTGATCGCTTGATTATATGGAATGTTGACGTCATGGTTCAGCGCATTGAACGGCGCCACCAGATTCGCGAAACAGTTTACGTTACAGACCGGATTCGAATTGTGATCCGCCCGCAGCGTAAGGTTCAGTTTTACTGAGTGAGCGACGCGGATTTCATCCTGAACATAGAAGCCGAGATTGTAGTTGGCGAACGGCGCTTCCGGAGCGGTCGGGAACCGTTGAAGCAAGCGGTTGCCGGTGCCGCCACCGTTGTAGAGGTCGGTCAAGTTACTCTCGGTGATGCGACCGTTGATGAACTGGAGAAAATCCAGATTCGTGAGGTCGACCCGGTGGAAATTCACGCCGGTCTTGAGAGTCTGCCGTCCCCACGTCTTCGAGAAGTCGTCGATGATCTGGTACTGCGTTACGTTTCGCCCCAGCGGATAGGAACGGCCATCGCCGCCACCGCCAAGGTTGTTAAAGAGCGTCCCCGTGAACGCAAGCATAGTCGGAAACGTTTGCAGGACGGCGTTCTGATCCGCCGGTCCAAACCGAGCGCTGTAAAACTGACCGGTCACCAAGAATTGATTTACCGCGCTGGCCCCAAAGATGTGGGTTTCAGCTAACTGGCCGTTCATGCCCGGTTGCGGGCTGAACGCGTTGAAAATCGGATTGATCGGATCCGTGTAGGTAGGCTGCGTTCCGTTATCGCGCTGGCCTTGGACAAACACGCGATCACGCTCTCCGAAGGAGTGATCGACGCGAGCCGTCCACACATACTCCTTCGTGAAATTGCCCACATCGGAGCGGAACTGTAGCGCGCACGGCACTCCGGCAGGCAGTCCCTTGAACACTCCGCAACCGAGGCTGTTGGCAGCCACGGGCGTCGCGCCGGCCACTCCAGGCGCGCCCGCGTATAACTTGAAAATGTTCTGGTAGAACGGAACTGCCGCCGTCTGGCCGGTCGCGGCCAGGTTCGCCAGCGTCGCAGTGGCGAACTGCGGACTCGGAACCCGCACCAGCGTATTGGTCGGAAACACCAGCCGCAGCCCTTCGTAGTCGAAGAAGAAATGCGTCTTGTCCTTCCGGATGGGCCCGCCTATGCTGGCGGCCCACATGTTCGAATTTGAAAACGGCTTCGCCGTGTCCGTGGCGTTGTTGAAGAAATTGTTGGCGTTCATCGCGCTGCCGTTCCAATAGTAGATGGCGTTGCCGTGGAACTGGTTGGCTCCGGATTTGGACACGATGTTCATTTGAGTGCCCGCCAGGCCGCCGTACTGTCCCGAATAAGCATTGTTCACCACGGCGACTTCGCCGATGTCGTTGGCGCCCAGCAAGAGGTTAGAGGCGCCCGAGTTAGCCGTGTTCAGGAACACGTCGCCGGTCTGGCCGCCGTTGAAGGTAAACACGTTCGAAGTAGCGGGCAGCCCAAAGCTCGAGAAGTTTCCGTAGCCGCCGCTGGTGCTCATGGTCACGCCCGGCGCAAACAGCGCGTAGAAGCCCACGTCATTCCCAGGATTCGGCAGATCCGCCACCTGTTGCCGGCCGATGTTCGTCGTCAGGTCGGCATTATCGGTCTGGACCGCCAGTGCCGCGTCGGTCACCTCCAAGGTCTCCCTCGTCGAGGCCAGCGCAAGCTGCAGATCCACCACCGCCGCTTCCCCAACCGACACCTGCACGGTGCGCTGCGTGTCCTGGAACCCGGTTGCCTTGACTGACAAGGTATACGCGCCCGGCGCCAGAAACGCGAACCGGTACGATCCTTGGGAGTTGGTCAACGTGCTCTGCTTGGCCCCCGTCCCGTCATTCTTCAATTCGACGGTGGCTTTGGTCAGGACGCTTCCGGATGCGTCAACCAGGCTTCCCGTAACGTCCCCGGAGTTGAGGGATTGTGCTCCCAATGACGACGCGACCAACACGAATCCAATTAGACGTAATGACATAGACCCTCTCGCAAACCTCTTGTCCGCATGCAGCGCTTAAGCCTAAGCTCTGTATGCAACATCGGCTCATGTGCGCCTGGTCATTAGCCACAACCCCGCCCTGAGAAGCCGTAAAAATTTCGTTCAACCCGCTCTCTCACGGTCGCGGCTCGGTGTCGGCGCCGTGAGTAATCAACCACTTACCGAGCCGCGGCGGGAACGGAGCGGTTTCAGATAGTATTTCACACCTGCATTTGAAACCCCGCCCGTGAAGGTGTAAGGAATTCGTTAAGCCCGCTCCATTACTGTCGCGGTTCGGTATCGGCACCCTGCGCAATCAGCCGCTTACCGAACCGCGACCGTAAGGGAGCGGGTTGAGAGGACAAAAGAGGACGATTCCTGACAGCTTCTCAGGGCGGGGTTCCGTACAGGCAGGGCTCCCCCATCAACGAACGGGAACCCTGTAAATGTTGCGCTGAGTAGTGAACTTCGGGAACGCGTAGAGCGACGGGTTGGGCCCAGGGAAACTCCCCTGGCGCGGGGAGCAGCTTCCCCCGGCGGAGGGCAGGGGCGGGAGAACCTGGCCCGGGCGCCGTGGAACGATTGCCGCAGATGGTCGACCAGATGGTCGGAGAGAAACTTCACCGCCACCGCGCGCTTGAGCTTGGTGTCGAGCGCGCGGTACACCTCGCCCATGCCGCCTTGGCCGAGCACCGCTTCGATCTTGTACGGGCCAACCTGCTGTCGTGCAACAGGCGTTCTGCGATTACTGCGCTGCAACCGCATCGGGAGGTTTTCTCCGCGTTGCCTCAGCGTTCTCAGCGTCTCTGCGATGTTACCTGGTCAGCCGCATCGCAAACTGCATCCGCCGCGGGCTGCGCGCGCCGACCGGCTGGAGGAACATCGGATCCACCTGAGCGCCCTGCAAGTCAAAAGTCGCGTTGGACGAAAGCACCGCAAACTGGGTGTGGTTGAACGTGTTGAACGTGTCCGCGCGAATGCTCAACGTCCAGCCCTTGCCAAACTTGACCTGCCGGGAAGTGGACAGGTCCCAATTGCTCATTCCAGGACCGCGCAGGACTCCCACTCCGGCATTCCCGAAGCTGCCGCTTGGAGTGCGGACAAAACGCAGCTCCGGTGCCGCGCTTGGATCGCCCACGGAGACCCGCGCCGCCTCCGAAGGTGTGCCGGCGACGTCCATGCCGTCCACAGTGCTGAACGACGGCAGGAACGGCGTGCCGGTCGTAAATTGAGCCATGCTGGCAAGTTCCCAACCGTCCGTGATCGCGCCCAGAAAATGCCACGGAAGATGCTTCCCCGGCTTCGGCAACGTCCACGTAAATCGCAGCGAGCCGACGTGCGTCATGTCCCAGGGAACCGGCCCGTAGTTGCGTTCGCGAGGGTTGAAGAACGGGCTGACCATCGCGCCTTCACCGGGCGCCGATCCTAGAGTCTTGCTCATCGTGTAACTGGCGTAGAGCTGAATTCCGGCGGCCATGCGGCGGTTCGCGTTGAGTTGCAGCGAATTGTAGTTCGCGGTGCCCGCAAACTCGGCCATGTAGATTGAACCGTACCCCGGATACGGCCGCAGGAAGTTCAACGGCAGCGGAATGGAGGGAATCGTGGGATCGCGATCCTCCGGATGCAGAGCCAGATTCGTAGCGCCGGCGGAAACGGGGTTGATATCGCGCTGCCACAGCACGTGGCGCGAGAGAGAACCGACATAGGCCAGATCGATCATCATGGCCTGGCCCACCTGCTGCTGCACGCCAAGGTTGAACTGATAGACCGACGGCATGTGAGTGCTGCCGATTAGCGATGTCATGCTCCCTGGGGCCGAAATCGCCCGGCGATCCACCGCCTCGGTAAGCTGTTCCACGGTCCCGTAGTACACCGACCGCGTGTAAACCGACGGCGCGTTCATCAGCGCATTCATCACCTGATTTGGAGAGATCCGGTCGAAGAACGCGCCGCCGCCGGCACGCACGACGGTCCGGCCTTGACGAAACGGGTCCCAGGAGACTCCCAACCGCGGGCTGAAAGATAGGAACGGAGTCGAGTACAATCCCGGCGGCAACACACCCTTGCCGCCGATTGCCAAACCCGCTGCTGGATCGCTCCCCGGCGCGAGCATCCCGATCATCGCCTGCGGATAGATCCCTCCGTTGCGTGGATCGAGCGCCACGCGGCTGCCCGCGGTGTCCAAGCCCGGCCAGAGCAAGGCCGGCGCAGTCGCCGCGCTGTACAGCGCCGGCACAAATGCGGCGAGCTGATTCTGGCGATCGTATTGCGGTGGGTCATGATGCACCCGAATTCCGTAGTCAACGCTCAGGTTCGGTCGTGCCCGCCAGGCGTCCTGCGCGTACAGTTCGACATTGGTGAACCGGAATTCTCCACGTGGATTGGCCGCGGGCTCAGTGTAGCTCTGGTAGGCGCCGAGCAGCGCGTTGGCGTACCCATAGTTGGCGTCGAACGGATTGCTGCGATCGCGATCGAAGCTGAACGCGCCCCGGCTGATCAATTGGGCGCTTTCGTCTCGTATCGAACGCTCTATGTACACGCCGAATTTGTATCCGTGCGCGCCGTGAGTTTGAGACAGATTGTCGGACAGGCTGAGCATGCGGTTGTCGCTGCGATAAGGCAGCCCGTTGGGGAGCGATGGATTGGCGAAGTTCGGCACGTCGCTGAAGGTCATGTTGGGCAGCAAACCTTGAGGATTAGAGGCGGGATACCATTGGGGCAGATCGATTCCAGTCGCCGTCCGGCTGACCCGCGCGGGAGTGTCGGCGAAATAGCGGCGCTGATCGCGGCTCGCGCCCAGCATGAGCGAGTTCACCGCCGTCTTGGAAATCGTACTGATGAAGTGGATGGTCGCGCCGTCGAGGGGCTGCTGGAATACGGTTGAGGTCAGCGGAAAATTCATCGAACCAGCGATGGGAAGGCCGAAGGGCGACCGCTGTTCGTCGCGCGTATGGCTCACTCGAGAGTGAATCTGCAAGTTTTTCGACGGAGACAAGTCGAGCCTCAGGATATTGGTGCGCCGGGGAGCGGCCCCGCTCGCCGACGAGATGTAGTTCCATTGGTCGCGATTGGCTGGATTCGGATCGGTAAAGTTTGGCAGTGGAAACAGCTTGAGAATGTTTTGTCCGGCGGAATTGAACCGCGTGGCGGGGATGATGTTGCCGGGAAATACCTCCTGCCCCGCCGACGGGTCGTGAATCAGGATGAGCTGCCCGCCTGCGTCGAAGCTCTGCGAGAAGTCGCCCAGCCGCTCGCGTTCGGTGGGGACGCGCACGGTGCGCGTGCCGTAGTTGATCGGTTGCCGTTGGAAGTCCTGCGAGAAGAAGAAAAACAACTTGGTTCGCTCGTGATTGAAGCCCGGGAAATACACGGGGCCGCCCAGATTGTATCCGGCACTCTCCCCGCGCGAGCGTGGCCGGGCGATGCCATTGCGGTTGTTGAAAAAGTCGTTGGCGGCGAACGACTCGTGGCGATAGTCCAAGCCGAGTGACCCGTGGAACAGCTTTTCACCGCTCGGCGTGAGGAGCGAAATCACCGCACCGTTGTTGCGGCCGTTCTCGGCCAAATAAGGGGAAGCGCCGACTCCCACGCCTCCCGCCGCGCTGGATTTCATCGAAATTGGGCGCAGCACGCGTTGCGCGCCGTGGCGTTTCAAAGAGTACGGCTTGAAACCCGCGGCCGTGATCGTGACCGTGTAGCCGCCAGGTCCGAGATTGGGAAAACAGAAATGCCCCTTCGCGTCTGTCTTCACCACTCTCGAAGCGATCCGAATGTCAGCCCCCGCCAGCGCCTTCTTCTGCGGCGTCCGTACGATCCCGGAAAGTGAGCAAGAATCCTGTTCCGCATGAGCGAAGCAGGCACATAGGCACGTCACGACGAGGAGTCGGCCCATAGCAGGATATCGGCTAAACCCCATCATGCCACAGCCTCCCTCGGAAGTGGCGTCATGGACTTGAGAAAACGCTTTAGGACGACACGCTGAAGCATGTCCCACTTGGCACATCAACAAGGAGACCTTCGGTGTCTATCTCATTTTCACAACTGACATAGACCACATGCCCGCTTGCTTACGCGCGCGGTTCGGTGCCGGCCAGGGAGCAATAAGCTGCTGCTTACCGCGACCTTAAGGGAGCGGGCTGAGAGGACAATTTCTCACACCTCAGTCTGAGACTGAGTACTCAGGGATCGGGTTCCCTCTTCGCCTGGCGCTCCAGACGCACCACGAACCGGTAGAGACCGCCGCAGGCCAGGAAAAGCAGCCCCGAAACAATCGCGCCCGGGACAGCCGTGTCGCGATGTCCCGCCAGGAACGCATCCAGCGTTGCTGAAAGCAGCCATACCTGAACCATGAGCAGCAAGACAATCAGCGCCATCGCGCCTTCGACGGCGGTCAGTCCACGGTTTTGCTGCGCTGTCGACGGGCCCATTACGCCTCCGGTTGGTTCTGCATGCTCACTGCGATCAGTTCGGAACCTCTCCGTTCGAGCACGACACGGGGTAGCGGCCGCGTGGGCGGGCCTTGCAGCACCGAGCCATCGCGGATCGAGAAGTAGCCTTGATGGCACGGACATTCCAGCCGGTTAGCTTGTGCCGAGTAGTACACCGCGCAAGACAAGTGCGTGCATTTCTGGCTGTACGCCACGTAGGAGTCTTCGGCCGTGCGCACCAGCAGGCATTGATCCCGAGGGCCCGGATAGTCGAACAGCTTCACTCCTCCCACGGGAATTTCACCCCGTTGCGCGATGGCTTTCACCGGATACGACGCATCCTGGCGCATCCAACTCTTCGCGAGAATCCAGAGGTTACCGACGAACATTCCCAGGCTGGTCAGCGTCAGGAATTTCGTCAGTTGGCGGCGGCTCACATAGCGTTCGTCCGCTATTCGTACTGAGAATTCCTCTTTCCACAGCGGCTTCACTTGGACTCTCCTTCCCACATGTAGTCCGCCACGTCGAGTACGATCTCGTCATTTCCAGGCGGGGCCATCATCAGGACCTTGGTTGTGACCCGCTGCTGGCCGAAGCGGAACGTGTTCACCGGTTTCTCGCGGCGGCTGCGTGCCAT